>NZ_JALBUT010000002.1:0-244395 GCF_033971905.1 Intestinicryptomonas porci | reverse complement strand
TTTTGAACTTTTTTCAAAAACTTTTCTTTAAGACTTTTTCAAAGATCATCCACTCTTTCTCAAGTGAAAGGTCAATCACTCTGTACTTCCTCCCCCACTTTGCAAGCCTTTTTTGCAAATTTTTTTACCCCCTTACATTAACTCACTAATAATAAATTATTTATATGCTAACAATTTTTTGAAAATTTATCCCCCTCCCCCATTCCGCAAATAACCTTACCCATAGAAAATTTTTATACTAACATAATACATTTTACATGCTTTTATGGATTTAATGTTTAAATTCAAATGCCGAGACTAATCCTATTCTTTGAAGTTTTCAGCGGTTTTATTCTAACATAAAATCCCCTATCACCGCTAAATCTCGCATTCTTAAATCTGAAAACAACCTCGCCTTTAAAACAATACCCCGAAAAAAAACATTTTATATCACCAAGGAACAATCCTACCCTCTATAACTTCGAGATTTATATAAAAAATATCCTCTGACTAAAATTGTTCTATCTTAAAATTATTTTTTTATGAATAATATCGCTATTTCCCAAACAAATAAAATCCAATTTAAACGAATGATTTTTATTGCATCATAAAATAAAAAAAAGGGTTCGGTTTCCCGAACCCTCGCGAGATTAAGAGGCTTTTAATTGCTCCTCTTAACCATGTCTAGATCTTTTTCCAAAGATTCCATGCGCCTTATCAGAGGGTCCGCGTCATTTTTAAAAGCGACGTAAGCTTTTGAATTTTTCAGGCGGGAACGTAATCCAAAAATGATGGAACGAAGATTAGAATAATATTCAATTATTGAATTTTTCATAGCTTCTTCCGTACCTTTGCCCAGTCGTCTTGAATATCTTACCTGCGCTTCATAAAGTTGTTTCAAGAAATCTTTTTCAACTATAAAATCTTCAAGATAATTAATATTAGGAAATGATAATTGTTTTATTTCGCCCGCACGCCCTTTCTGATTTTTCAAGAATAAGGACGCGTAAGAATAAACTGCAACAGCCTCCGACATTGATCTTGAATAATCTTTTATTTCTGAAAGCTTAATACCTGAAAAACGCTTTAATGAATCAAATCGCGAAACCGTGAATGAAAAATTAAAAAATCCATTATCAAAAGCTTCCGCCCCTGTTGCTGCTGTAAATGTTCCAGATTCAATATTATTCCATTTATAATTATAAGAAAGCGATAAAAACCCTATACATTTCCCGCTTTTTAAATGAATTACAGGACTACCTATCGAAGAAAAAGAAAACATCCTGCCATATTTTCTTTTTAGATTACGAATCTGGTAAATCATATTTCTTATTTGAGCCCGCCTTTTAGTAAGTTCAATTCTATCTGTTTTTATTTTTTTTATTTCAGGAGAACTATTATCCAAGCCTTTATTAAAAAGCTCCATTTCCTTATAGTTCAATTCATTTAAATCTCCTTCTAATTCATTTACCTTTTCGTGATAATATAAATCAAGAGTTTCAAAGTTTTTTAAATTTATTTCCCTTACACCAACAGAGTCGATACAAGAAATTCTTGCTTCCAATGTTCCAACACCCAAGTGATTACCAAATACAAGAACCTCGTCTCCTTCTTTCAAAATTTCGCTTAAATCATCTTTAAAATTCACATCTATTGCTTCTATTATATTTAAATTTTTAAAAAATAGAATATCCGCCCCTGGAGAGACAAAAATGTGCAAAGGAATTTTTAAAAGCTCTCCATTTTTTAACCTTACCCCATTAACAATATCAGAACTGGAAACTCTTATGTTTGTAATGATGCACTTATTACCATTTATATTAGCAGCAAATGCAGTCGATTGCGAATTTAACAAACCTTCCGTAGTAAAAACGGCGTCTTTTATTTTAAAAGATTTACCATTTGATTCAAAAATATAATCATTAAATGAAGCATTTTCCTGTTCAACAGAGTCTTCTTGGGAAAAGGCATTTAATAATGGAATGCCGAATAAAAAAATAAGCGTTAAGAATAGTTTTGTTTTCATAATTTGCCATTTCTAAAAAAGCAGCTCCCATTGTCAAGACAAAAACACCGTTAACTAATGGGTGTTTTTTAAAAAAAATGTCATTTAAAATAAAAATACCTATGGTTTTAACGGTGTTTATTGGCAATAGAAGCAAACAGTTGCGCCTGCAAAAAGGGCTCACGCAGGAGCAATTCGCCGAATATGCGGGATTCAACTACAAATTTTACCAAAACATAGAATCCGCAAGGCAGAAGTATATGAGAATAGACACGGTAGAGCGTCTCGCCCAAGCCTTTGAAATGCCTATTTGGGAATTTTTAACCCCTCCGGACGAAAATTTTTTAAAATCCTGCAAAAAGAGAAAAGTAGGAAAAACAGGGCGTCCAAAACTCGCCTCAAAACCGCCAAAAGAATAAAACCGCATTTGCGGCATTACAGAATTTGTTTATTTTATCAAAAATTTAAAATGTGGCGCAAAAAACTAAAGATATTTTCTCGGTAAAATACGCCAAAATAAACCACAACTTTTTTCAACTTCATTTTCGAACTTTTCTTTAAAATATTTACAACTTCACTAAAAACCAAAAACTTATAACGCAAAAAAATAATGCGTCTTTTCATTGGCGCATTATTTCGGAATCAGATTTTTAGAAAAGATTAAAGCTCAATTCGATTTCTCGGAATTTTTAGGAGCATTATTTTTTGTGTTTTTATCAAAATACTCCTCTATTGCAGGCACTATCGGCAAATTGAAAGTTGTCTTTTTCGTTTCATTTGTAAATTCCTTTTCAAGTTCCTTTACACAGGTTTCAAATTCAGCCCTATTTTCCGGGTTGATTACTTTTTCTTCAAAATGAGCCACGCAAGAAACGATGTATTCGCTATCAACGCCTTTGTTTTTTGCGACTTTTGCGATTGCATATATTTCGCTTTGAGGCTTTTCAAGCACTGTTAAATTTTTCACCAAAAAGAATGAAATATCGCTCATTTTTTCTTCGTAAATCGGGAACAAAAAGCGAAATATTTTCAGCCCATTTTCGACATCTCTGATCTTTGGATTTTCAGAATAAACCAGCAAATGCGCATATTGCAGCAAACTTTCGACATCGCCTTTTTTTGCGCCAACAAACAGATATACGAGAGCCATTTCTTCAGAAGCCTCAACGCCCCATCCATTGTAGTACATTCGCGATATATCAACTGCGGCAGAAAAATCACCCAAATTCATACAATTATTAAATCGGCGCATTGCCTCTTTATACTTTTTTTGAGACACATACAAAATCCCCAAGTTTTTAATTGACTTTACAGACCCTAGCAAAGCGGCTTTTCGCAAATATTTTTCCGCCTCCCCGACATTCTTCTTTTGCAAATAATATTTTGAAAGAACCTCAAGAGCCTTTATATTTTCGGCTTCGGCAGCGCGTTTTAAAAGGCTTATGCCGTATTCTTCATTTTTTTCGACACCCGATAATCCGCCATGCAAAAGCAAATTACCGTAATCGCACAGTGCTTTCGGAACATTTTTTTCGGCAGCAAATTTGAGATATTCGACTATCTTTTTTACATCGAAAGTTTTTCCTGCAATTTGTTTGCGAAACAGCTCGTAGGCGCATTCCCCCGAACCGTTTTCATAGCCAAATTCGTAGAGCTTAATCGGGGTGGTTTTCTTTGAAGATTTTATCATGCCTTTCTCGGCTAATTTTGCTTTTACAAAACAGGCGTAAAATACTTTTTTATCTATCGCCATCTTGTAAAATTTTTTGAAATCTTTGAGATCATTTTTCGGGTCAAAATCTTCCAACCAAAGTTCAAAAATACATTGAAGGGCATCTTTATCGGAATTTGCGCTTGCCGCTTTTTTATAAAGACGCATAGCCTCTTTGCGATTTGACTTTTTGGCAAGTTCAATCATTGCAGAAATGTCGCCATTTTCCGCACGCTCTTTAAGCTTGTTTAATTCAATTTGCTTCTCGGCTTGAACTTTATTTATTTTCTCTGAAATCAGTTTTGAACAAAGGTATTCAATCGCGGGCTTGCAATCAAAGGCATAGGATTTGCGGGCGAATTTTAAAGCTTCGTCTCTCATCGAATGCCGTTCGTAAAAATCGATTAAAGACATTATGTAAGGATCTCCACCTTGCATTGCCGCATCTTTAAAAAATTTCAGCCCCAATTCTTCATTCTTTTCAACAAAACGACCGTTGGAATAGAAGTTGCCTATATATGCCATTGCCATATCATTGCCCTTATTTGCAAGCTCTAAAAGTTCATTAAAAAGAGCCTCTTGCTCTTTTTTGTCGCTGCTATTATTTATGCGATGCCAAGCAAGCATACAACACGCTTCGAGGTCTGACTTATTCTCCGCGGCTTTTTTCAAAAAGCGCATCCCCTCTACCTTTTCATTTAACGAAAACAATACGTAAGAGTAAATTAAATACGACTTGGCATAACCCGATTTGCAAGCCAAGCTTAAAAATTCTTTTGCCTTTTGATTATTTTTTTCAAAGCCATCCTTTCCCATAAAATACAGAGCCCCCACAGCATAAGCAGATATCGCATTGCCTGATTGCGCTTCAATGACAGCCCTTTCCTTGCCGTTTTTAAGGGCATCGCGAATTAAAATTTGCATTTCAAGAGTTGATTTAAGAGAATTTAAATCATGCCTGCCAAGTTTTTGCAAAATTTTGCAATACTCCAAAGATTTTTCAAAATTCTTTTCGACGGAAATGCCATGGTAATAACGCCAAGCAAGCATTATAATAGACTCCGCGTCATTTTTCTTGGCAAGTTCCAAACGTTTTTCAAACGGCACTTCGTCAAAGACCAATTTCACCTCTATTGATGTATCTTCTAAACTTGCGACAGAACGTCCGCTATCTTTTTCCCTTACAGTGGCATTTATACTTAAAGAAATTGTTGCTTCCTCCTCCATTTTAAAATCAATTTTGGCGGCGAAAGAAAATTGAGAAACCAAAAGAAACAAAACGAAAATAATTTTTTTATACATAAATTTAATCATTAGAAAAGGCTGTAAAATTCAATATATTTTATTTTTTATATTATTGATATTTTGTAAAGATTAAAGTTTAAAATTTGCGAATACTGCTTAAAATATACCAAAAATCCTCCACTACCCAAACCGTTTACAAACAACTTTAACGTTTTATCAAGTAAAAACATCATCTTCTTAAAACTTAGTAAAAAATACCACAATATTTTTGCAGAGTTTAAAATTTTCTTTTTTATCTAACTTTAATATGTAAAATTTGGGAAGAATGCCTTTCGGGCTTAAACATTTTCCACTTCTTTCTCGGCGGCGATTTTTGCGATGACGCGCATGACCTGATGTTCAAGGATGCTGCCTTGCGAGTAGTCTGCCTTTGCAACAAAATTCACACGGTTTTCGTTTAGGAGCTTTTCCGAACTTTTGCCCTTGCGGCGCGAGCCGTCGTGCACTGCGATTGAGTATCCGCCCTGGCTCTTCACAAGCTTCATGGCAGGAATATCAGTCATTCCGTCGCCAATATATATCATACGCTTGAAAGGCACGGGGCGGTCGGGTTCTGGCATATAGTGGTTGATTGTTTTTTGTATGTCCAAGACGCCCTTGTTTATGCGGAAAAGATACTGCATTTTAGTCGTATAGTTTATGGCTTCCGCGGGCCACACCGCCGTTCCGTTTTCGTCGTAAATAAAGGAAGAGGCGAAAATTTTGTCGAATTTCCTGCCGATTTTCGACCCTTCTATCATTTCTTTAAGCCCGGAAGAAATAACGTAATGCTTCAATTCCGCGCCGAAAGCTTTTGCGTAGCTTTTTGTTCGCTCGAACCAGTCGGGAATTATAGAGCCAAACAGTTCGCCGTTTGCGCTTTCCCTGTTAAACTCCGGCGTCAACCCCTTGAAAAATTCGACGTTTTTGCCGAAATTCACAAAGTCCTGAC
This sequence comes from Intestinicryptomonas porci, assembly GCF_033971905.1. Classification (NCBI taxonomy): domain Bacteria; kingdom Pseudomonadati; phylum Verrucomicrobiota; class Opitutia; order Opitutales; family Intestinicryptomonadaceae; genus Intestinicryptomonas; species Intestinicryptomonas porci. Next base: position 238,464 of record NZ_JALBUT010000002.1, on the reverse strand, counting down.
GTTTGATTTCGATACCCTGTTCGCGCGCCCTGCGGCACATCAGATACATATAAGCCAAAATCAGGTCGCTGTCGTTTTGCCTTGCGATTTTTGAAGTGTCTTCCCAGAACTTTTTAGGCTCCTGCTGGAGCTTCGGTATGAAAGAATACTCCTGCATATTGTTTGGCGAAAGAGTACCGTCAAAGTCGTAGCAAATTGCGATTGTGAATTTCTTTTGTCGATTTAGCATAGAATTTTTTTATTTAAATTGTAATAAAAGCGCGCTTGCAAGAAAATACGAAAAAATTGATTTGAGGAAAAATTCTCCGATAATAAAAAAACAACAAAAATCAAAACCATGTTCAGAAAAATCAACCCGAAAGAAATTTCAGAAAACGCAATCAAGCTGATTGCAGGCGACTGGGCGTTAGTTAGCGCGGGCTCGCCCGAAAACTTCAACTCAATGACCGTAAGCTGGGGCGGCATTGGCGAAATGTGGGGGAGGGATGTCGCATTCATATTTATCCGCCCCAACCGCTACACTTACGAATTTGTGGAAAAAAACGAGCTTTTCTCCGTATGCTTCTTCCAGGAAAAATACCGCGAAAGCCTGAAAATATGCGGCACAAAGAGCGGGCGCGACGGCGACAAGCTGGGTCTTACGCAGTTAAACGCCCAATTTACGTCAAGCCTGACTCCGATTTTCAAAGAGGCAAAACTCGTCTTGGAATGCAAAAAGATGTATTCCGATTTCATCAAGCCCGAATGTTTTTTGGACAAAGACCAAATAGAACGGTGGTATCCCGACAAGTCTTTCCACAAAATGTACGTTGCAGAAATCAAAAACTGCTGGATTGCCAAATCCTAAGCGGCTTTTTAATTCGCCTTGGGATTTTCGACTGCGCCCAAGAAGATTATCCTGCCCGTTTTGGCTTCGCACACTGCGACGGCGAAAGGTCTGTCCAAAACAAGCGTTTTTGCAGGAGAAGACGTAGTTAATCCCCCTCCCGACGCGGCGGGTCGCATCGAAAAAAAAGCTGCTTGAAAGACATTGCCGACATTCAGTTTTTCATCGGAAAATTTCGGATATTCCGTTTTTCCGAAAATCGCGCCCGCGCCAATGCTTTCCATTGCAGTATTCAAATTCATAAGAGCTGAATCGAGCTTGAATTTTGGAACGATTAGCCGAAATTCGGCACTATTTGCGAGCATTTTCAAGACATTAAAGGCGTTTTCGACGCTCTCGGCGTCGAGTTTTGAAAGCATTTCCTTTGCCCTTTCAAAGTTTTTCGGCTTAATGAAAACTATCGAAAAACCCGTGTTTTTGACATTCAAAACCGCGGCGTCAAAATCCTTAAATTCACCGACAGCCACATCGTCCGTGAAAACCATTGCCTTTTTATCGACAACTTTGCCGTTCTTAAACGTAAATTTTAAATCCGCAAATCCGTTTGGAAGAACAAAGTCAAAATTAAACACGGCGGAAGAGGCAAGCATAAAGTCAGCATTTTCCGAAACGTTTTCAGGCTTAAAAACGTCTTTTTGAAACCCGAACGAAACCCAGTCAAACCACTGCGATATTTTTATTGCGGCAACGTCCACCAAGGCGGGATTGAAACTTTCCGCCGACAGGGAAAAATTTTTTAATATTTCAGAATACGCCTTTTTAAGCGGCAAAAATCTCCTTGAAAACACCGCCGACTCCAAAGAAATGTCGCCTTTTCTAACCTTTAAGCCCTCCGCGAAGCGTCCGTAAAAATTCCCGCTTGAAGGCTTCAAAAAAAACGCCTTCGCCAAGTTTTCTCCACCGCCCGCAAAACAAAACGCGCCACCCTGAGTTTGCGTTAACGGCGGACAAAGGCAAAAATTCGCGGTGTCTTTTACCGAATTTGAAGAAACGGATTTGTTAAAAAGAAGAATTGAAAAACCATTTGAAAAACGGACAAAATCATCAGCCCCCAAAGCTTGCAAAACGAGGCAGAAAAAAGAAAATGCAACATAAATGAAAAATCTTTTCATAATTGTTTTTTTAATCGAAAAAAAACATCGGTCAACAAAATATTCGGAACAAAATTTGATTTTCATTGTCAATATTTTCATAAAACCCAAATTAATTATGACAAATCAACTTGAAAAACCGTTCTCACTTGGAAGAAAATGCAAATCATGCAAAAGCGACATAAAAGCCGTTATTTATAAAGACGAGGACGGCTATTTCATAAGGGAAGAATGCGACTGCCAAAAACACAACTTCCCGCCGCGCACAAAAGCCTGCGACCTGCCCGAATACCGAGAGGAGCTCCGCACCCGAATTGCCTTGGAACTTCAGCTTTTAAAGGCTCTCGACCGTTTTATTTAAATTCAAAAAAAGGCGGACCAACCATTGGCCCGCCTGAATTTTACCCTTATTTGCCCATCAGCGTTTCAAGCGCGGTCGAATAGCATTTTATCGTGTTTGCTATGACTTCCGCAGGCAATTCGGGGCCGGGATACTGCTTGTTCCAGTCCAAAGTTTCAAGCCAATCCCTGACGTACTGCTTGTCGAAAGACGGCTGCGGCTTGCCCGCTTCATAGCCCTGCTTTGGCCAGTAGCGCGAAGAGTCGGGCGTCAAAACTTCGTCAATCAAATAGACTTTGCCGCTATCGTCCGTTCCGAACTCAAACTTGGTGTCCGCCAAAATCAAGCCGCATTCGTCCGCCTTTTTCGCGCCCATGGCGTAAAGTTTTTGCGCAGCGGTTTTAATTTGACTGAAAATTTCGCTTCCCAAAAGTTTTTCGCATTCGGCGTTTGTAATCGGCATATCGTGACCTTCCGCCGCCTTTGTAGTCGGGGTGAATAGCGGTTCGGGGAGCTTTTCGCTTTCGCGCATTCCCTTCGGCAAATCGAATTCAAAGAGTTTCCCTGTGCTTTTGTATTCCTTCCAGCCGCTTCCCGCAAGATAGCCGCGCATAATCGCCTCAATCGGCATCGGCTTCAACTTCTTTACAATCATCGAGCGTTCAATCAAATGCGGATAGTCTTTCAGAAGCTCGCGCACGCGCTCGTCGTGGTTTTCGGGCAAGTGTATTGGCATGATGCTGCGCGCCTGGTTGAACCACCAAAGGCTTATTTGGGTAAGCAGAACGCCCTTTCCGGGAATGCCGTTTGGCAAAATCACGTCAAAAGCGGAAATGCGGTCGGTTGCGACAATCAAAAGCTCGTCGCCCAAATCGAAATTTTCGCGAACCTTGCCTTTCGCCACCCTTTTAAAAGGGAGGTCATCGACAGTCATAAGTGCGTTTTTAGGAAGATTAAAGTTCATAAGAGGCAAGCTTGGGCAATTCCCGAAAAAAATCAATACTTTTTGAAAGAATATGCTTGCGAATAAGCGCAAGTTTTTTTGATATGAAAAACATGGCAAAACGAGCTTTAATTTCAGTCAGCGATAAAACAGGCATCGTGGAATTTGCAAAAGAATTGCAGCAAAAACACGGCTATACAATCCTCTCGACGGGCGGCACGGCGAAACTTCTTTCAAAAGAAGGCGTTGCAGTCACGGAAGTCAGCTCATATACGGGCTTCCCCGAAATGATGGACGGGCGCGTAAAGACATTGCACCCTAAAATCCATGGCGGACTGCTCTGCCTGCGTTCAAATCCCGACCACATGGCTCAAGCCGAAAAGAACGGCATAGGCATGATAGACATGGTTGTGGTAAACCTCTACCCCTTTGAAGCAACCGTCGCCAAGCCGAACTGCTCTCTTGAAGACGCAATCGAAAACATCGACATCGGCGGGCCTTCAATGCTCCGCTCCGCCGCTAAAAACCATCAGGATGTCACCGTTATTTGTGATTCTTCCGACTATCAAAAAGTCCTCGACGTTTTGGAAAATCCCGAAGAATTGAAGAAACTTAGAAAGCTTTTGGCTCTTAAAGTATATCAGCGCACGGCTTCCTACGATACGGCAATTTCCAACTATTTGCAGGAAAAATACGTCGGCGGACTTCCAGAAAGAATGAACATTTCAATGCCTCTTGTGCAAAAAATGCGCTACGGCGAAAATCCGCACCAGGCGGCGGCCCTTTACGGAGACTTCGACAAATTTTTTGAAAAACTGCAAGGCAAAGAGCTATCCTACAACAACATAATAGACATCACCGCGGCAACCGAACTCATTTCTGAATTCGACAAGCCCACCGTTGCGATTTTAAAGCATACAAACCCCTGCGGAGTAGCAACTTGCGAAACTCTCTTGGAAGCGTGGAACCAGGCGTTTGAAACCGACAAACAGGCTCCGTTCGGCGGCATAATCGCCGTAAACCGCGAATTGGACGGCGCACTTGCCGAAGCCATCGCCCATATTTTCAGCGAAGTCATAATCGCCCCGTCATTCTCGAAAGAAGCGTTGGAAATCTTCTCGAAGAAAAAGAATTTGCGCTTGATGATAAATAAAAACGCGCAAAAATCAAAATTCACCTTCAAAAGCGTCGCGGGCGGAATGCTCGTTCAGGAAGCCGACGACATTGAAGAGCTTAAAGCGAACATGAAAGTCGTCACAAAACGCCAACCCACCGAGGAAGAATGGCGCGCAATGCTCTTTGGCTGGAAAGTCGTAAAACACGTCAAAAGCAACGCCATTGTTTATGCGGGATGCGAAAGGACGCTCGGAATCGGCGCAGGTCAAATGTCGAGGGTTGATTCTTCGAGAATTGCCGTTTGGAAGGCGGGCGAAGCGGGATTGAGCCTCAAAAACAGCATCGTGGCAAGCGACGCGTTCTTCCCGTTTGCCGACGGGCTCGCGGCGGCAGCCCAAGCGGGTGCTACTGCGGCAATCCAGCCGGGCGGCTCAATCAGGGATGAAGAAGTAATCGCAGAAGCCGATAAAAACAATATGGCAATGGTGTTTACTTCAATCCGCCATTTCCGCCACTAAAAAAAGCGAGGGAGGGAAAACGGAAATGCCCGAAATGAGTTTCAGCAGAAGAGGGTCGGATTTGCGCAGAACCATTGCGCTTTCCGCCCTTGTCGCGCTTGCGGCGTCTTACGTCCTGTTTGCGGGCGGATGCGATAGAAACAATGCGCAGGTCGTACGCGAAGAAGACGAATCGCATTTTGTGAGAGGCAAGGAAGAACTCAAAAAGGGCAATTTCATGGAGGCATTGGCGGCGTTCACGAAAGTTACCGAAAAACGGCGCGACGCCCCCGAATCCCATCTCGATTTGGGGCTGATATACCTAAACAACATAAAAGACCCGATTGAGGCTATACACCACTTCCGCAAATACCTTGAACTAAAACCCGACAACAAATCGGAGCAATCCCGCCGCGTGCGCCAGTGCATAGACACGGCACAAAAGCAATTTCTCGCTTCCGCCCCCGGAAATCCGTACGACATATCCTCCGAAACCATCGAAATGGAAAACACCATGCGAAAAATTCGCGAGGAAAACTTGAAGCTTAAACAGGAACTTGCCGCCGCAAACGCAAAAATCGAAAGCCTTGAAAATTCGCGCATAAAAATCCGCGAGACAGTTGAAACGCGCGCCGGTGCAAGCGGTTCATCCCTTACGATACGCGAAACAGTTGCGACAACCTCGGAAACGACTGCATCTTCATACACCGTTCAAGTCGGCGACACATTAAGCAGCATAAGCCGCAAGGCGTACGGAAATCCCTCAAAGTGGAAAGAAATCTATAATGCCAACCGCGACAAGCTATCGACGCCGCAATCGCTTAAACCGGGGCAGACCTTGGTAATCCCCCGATAGTGAAAAAGCGCGTAGGAACGGAAAAGAAAAAACAAACAATTTAGAAAATTGTTTTAAAATTAGAGCGGCTGCGCCGCATCTGAAAAAAAGTTTGTTTTTTCTTTTCCTTGCCCTCCATGTTGGGATTGCTCAGGGGGCAGTACTCTTGTACAGCACCCCATTCGCAAAATGCGAGAGAACAGGGCTCCCGAAAAGTTTTTGAAAAAAACTTTTTGGGATGTTAGTCATCGGGCGTTTTGACCGCTTTTTCCACACACAACCTACTCAGACGCTGAACGGATAACATACACAGCCGCGCAATCTTCCCCGCGCGGGGAGTGTACAACCTATCAAGTTTTTGAAAAAATAAGAGCGGCTGCGCCGCGGTAGATTTTTTAAATAAGGACTTTCTATGCCCCCGCTGCCAATTTTTTTAATGAAGACCACAAAAGTTGCGAAGCAAGCTTTTGGGGAGCAAAAATTGCGAAGCAATTTTCCCGAAGGGCGCAGGCTGCGCGGATTGGCGAAAGTCAACCAAGCAGATGCGTGCAATTGGGGCGCTTTGCGCCCTAGTCCCTCACTGGTGTTGCACTTTGTTTAATTAGTGGAAAGAGAAATTTTTAAATCTCTCTTGTTTCTCATTAAATATTCCAAAAACTTTCTATCCGCTATGCAAACTAAGTCATGCGCTTGCGCGGACTTGGCGGCTTGCCCGCCCGTTTCTTCATTCTTAATTCTTCATTCCGCAAAAAAAGGAAAGGCTTACCGCCTTTCCTTTTTTTGTTCGCGCCAATGTGTTTTATTTGCGACGGCGATATGCCGCGAACGCAAGAGCGAGCAACCCTGCCATTGCCGCGCAAGTCGCGGGTTCGGGGATAATCGCGCTGGTGTAGTCGATGTAAAGCGTTTTGCCGCTTGCGTAAATCGAGTATGTGTCGGCTTCGTTGGCCTTGATAACAGTAATCAAATCGCTCTGGTAGGTTTCGTAAGCCGAGATGACATTTTGGCTTGAATTCGAGTAAATTATCGCCATTTGCTTGGTTTCGCCTTCGGTTAACACGAAGTTTGTGAAATCCAAAAGAATGTCGTAGCCGGTATTCTTGCTTTCGTCGCGGGCAACAATCGTGTTGATTTTAATAAGCGAGATGCCGTCGGCGTCGGCGATATACTTCATAGTGCCCGCCATTTGAGCCCTATATGCGGACGCGCCCAAGTTTGTGAAGTTGTAGGTCTGGCCGCTTTTTGCCTTAATGTTCGAGCCGTAAAATTCAACTGTGGAATCTGCGCCCAAAAGAACCAAGTTTGCGCCGCTGTAAGTTTGCACATTGTCCTTCAATATGAGATGGCCCGACGAAAATACACCCTGGTATGTTTTGCCTACCCATACATTTCTGTTGACGTTTAGAACGGAATTGTCTTCAAATGTAACGGTTGCGCCGTTAAAAATCATCACGCCGTTTTCCCCGCCGTTGACATTTAAGCGCGAAGAATCGGAAAATGTTACGCTTGCCTGAGTGGCGGAGCTTGCCGAATTCAAGTGGTTCATATCGCCCAAGCGCGCGTCAGCGGAAGCCGTAACCACCGCTTCGCCCGAAACGTTCAAAGTTGCGTTTCTGTAAAGGTTGATATAGTCGGCGCTTACAGTTGCATTGCCGGAAATATTTACAGTAGCGGCTGCGGAATATGTATATTTCTTGTCGTTGTCGCCAATGCCTACTTTTAAGCGGCCTGTCAAAGCGGCGTTGTCGGAAACGTTTACAACTACGTCTTGCGTTCTTGCGTTAACGCCGAAGCCAAAGCCGTTTGCAAGGGTTGTTGCCGTCATTTTTGCGGAATCTGAAACGTTTACTGTTATTGCGCCGGAGTTTGCCACGCCGTTGTCGCCAAAATTAAAATGATTGGACTTTGTTTCGGAAGTTCCCGACAAAGTAAGAGTGCCGCTATTCATGCCGAAAGCGTTTGTGCCGCCGCTTATAGTTGTAGTGCCCGCGCTAATATTTAAGTTGCCTTTTTCGACGTAGAAAGAGTCCGCAAGAGTTAGATTTGCGGAAACATTCAATGTTGGGATCTCGCCTGTTTTATCTTCGCCAGCCTGCATTGAAATATTGTTGGCAACAGCAGTTTCTGTTATATTGGTTATACCGAACCAAACTCTTACGTTGTCGGACGAAGTCGGAGGAATAATGATAGAGTCTAAAGTTGTGGCATCAAGCCAAGCATCTTCACCATTCCAATCGGCTTCAGGTATTATAACATCTCTAAGATATGTGGCTGCAAAAGCACTTGAAGCCGCCGCAAATAATATCAGGGGTATTGTAATTCTTTTAATATTCATGATTTTCAAGAAAAATTTTTTCAATTTGCATAAATATCTATCCTAGAAAAACTTTTTTACAAGCTTTTTTTATAAATTTACAAAAAATAAATAATGAAAAAGAAAAGATTGAGAGTTTGTATATGCTTTTCGTTCAGAGTCCGCACGGGTTAATGAGTTAGAAAAACAGGAAGAAAGCGCGTCTGCGCAAAAAAAGCTCCATTTCAAAGAGCCTTTTTATTTGTAAAATTCGGAAAAACAACGAGGTACAGAATTTGACAACCGTATTGCTAATACGGTTGTCAACAAAAATTTGTAAAATAACGGGTTTCGGGGCTTTTTTCTCCCAAAAAAATAAATTATCCTCATGCACATAAAAATACAAGTAGTTGTAGAATAACAAATTAAACTCCATAAAAACAATGCGTATTAGCAATACGCATATTTCCAGCCTATTTAATAATTTGAATAAGCAGGAAAATGGACATTCGCGTCAATAAATTCATGGTTTTGGCTATGTTATCAAGTTGTATTTCATTGGGATTTGCAAATACGCAATACGATGAAATCACGCTTGTGGAAACGAATGTAAACGATGCTCAAATTATTATTGATACATATTTAAAGGGAAACATAAAAGTTTCGGTCAGCAAGAATGTTTCAATAACGGCAAATTCATTGAGTGTTTACGGGGAAAATTCTTCATTGGTTTTTCTTGGAGGAAACAAAGTAAATGCAGGCACTATTTCAATTTTCAAAGGTACAAATATAAACGCTTACGGAACGACCATTAATGCCAATAAAATTTCCTTGGAAGAAGAGGGTGCAAGTCTGTTTTTGAAAGACTGCACGGCAACGTTAAAAAAAGAAATATCTCTTTTCAACGAGTCAAACATAGTTATCGATTCGAGCTTTTTACAAGCTGATTTCATAAAATATGCTTCTTCTTACCAAGGCGGCGGGGGAGACATAAAAATTATAAACGGAGGAAGTTTAAATTTAACGGGTAAAGGGTATAACGGCTCTTCTTACGCCAATATTTATGTTGATTCCACTTCAAGTTTTTCATCGACAGACAAAGTTCAGTATAACGGCAAGTTGAGCTTTGAAGCGGGAGCTGAAATTTCCTTTGCCAAAGGGAATGATATAAGCAACATGACCTTTGAATTTGTCGTTGACGACATTTCTGCGTTCCAAGACAAGGAATTAAACGAGTATTTCGAGACTATAACGCTTGCGGGAAGCTCGATAGAAAACTTGCTGACATCTGAAAATTTGACGGTTTTCGACAAATCTACAAATATGACGTACAATATAAGAATTTCAGATAACGGCACTATTACAATCATTCCCGAACCTTCTGCATATGCGGCAATTTTCGGCGCACTTGCTCTCGCGTTTGCGACGTACATAAGAAGAAAGTAATTTTTTTATAGGTATAAAATAGGATACGGGGCTTTCGGGCTTTATGCCCGAAGGCTCTTTCTAAGGGAAGAAAGATGAACTCATACTCGGAATACGGATTTTTGGATTTCTTTGTGGAAGTCGTATTTTCGCAGGGATTTTTATTTTTTACGCTTATTGTTGTTATATTTGCGTTCTTGTGTTTTAGGTTTTACAAGCTGAATTTTACGGCAGTCGATACTTCAGAAAGTGAAAATAACGGCTCGTACAAAATGGGGCTTAACATTTCACTTTTAATGCTGATGGGCACTGCGGCAACACTCTACTTCTTGTACCTTTATTCGCTTTTATAATTTCTTCTTATAGTCAATAAAACGAGGCGGGGACTGCTTTTTGCTGTCCCCGCCTTTCCTTTTTTGGGATTTAGAATTTTAATCTGACGATAGCTCCCTGCCCTCTATTTTCGCCTTTTCGGCGATAACAATTTCGCGGACTCGGTTTGAAAAATCCGCGTAGCTTTCGCCCTCTTCAACCGAAACGGGCGGCAAAAGCTTAATTTTTATCTTCGTTCCGCGCGCGGGCAAACTCGTTCTCGCTTTCAAGCCTTCAAACGCCCCCGAAATGACCATGGGAACAACCCTTACGCCCATTTCTTTTGCCAAAATCGCGAACATCGGCTTAAATTCGGCAACATTTCCGTCGCGCGTGCGCGTCCCTTCGGGGAACATCACAACGTAATTTTTCTTGCGCAGAATTTCCGCAAGCTTTTGCACGGATTCCTTTATGTTCGATTTTACGTCAACTACGATAATGTTGCTGTGCCGCACATAAAACTTCATGAACTTGCTGCTCATCATCGCCCGCATTTTCGCGAAGAAATAGAATTTGTACAATTTCTTGCGCGGAAACATTTTGGCGAAGAAAAATCCGTCGCACAAAGACTGGTGGTTGGGGGCAACAATCATAGGCTCGCCGTCTTTTATGTTTTCCCTGCCCTCTATTTCGATGTCATACCAAAACTTAAAGAAAATTCTTGCGGCAAACAGAGTTATCGCGTGAAAAAAGTAAGTTTTAGGGATTATCGGAGGTGTGCAGTTTTTCAAAATTTCACTCCACGCGACAGCCTTGGGCTTTCTCGGCTTCGGAGAATCGGCAACTGCTTTTTCCTCCGTCTTTTTCTTCTGCTCTTCCTCTATGAAATTTGCGACCTTGCGCAAAGACGAATATTTTTCAAAATCGCTTTCCTGCATATCAATATTGTAATTTTCTTTTATAAATCCGTGTAGCGCAACTTTGCCCAAAGAATCCAAGCCCAAATCCATTTCCATATGGGCATCGGGCAAAACAGTAACAGAAACCTGCATTGCCAAAAACTCCTTCAAGTCCTTGTAGATTTTGCTTTCAGGCTCGGGGGCAAAAACCTGCTCTATGGGCAGCTCCGTTTTCACGCTTTCCACAAACGACGCAAGCTGGAATCTTTTAAGCTTGCCTATGCGAGTGCGCGGAAACTCTTTCGTTGTAACGGTAAAACGTATGATGCGCCTGTAAGAGGCGTTTACCCTGTTGTATGGAAGAATTGCGTTTTCCCTCACAAAATCTTCCGCCCCTTCTTTCCCAAGCTCGGCATACATCTTATCTGAAATTCTGCAAACTGCCTGCAAGATGTCGTCATACATCAAAACTCCGACTTCTTCAAGCTGTGGGCATTTTTCCTTTATCTGTTCTTCAAGCTCGATTGGGTTCAGCTTTTTACCGTTGGGCAAGACTATAATTTCCTTGCGCCTGCCTGTTATGAACAAAAAGCCGTCATCGTCAAAATATCCCAAGTCTCCCGTGTATAGCCATCCGTTGTTAAATGAGGCTTCGTTTTCTTCGGGGCGGCGGTAATAGCCCTTGGTTATGCTCCTGCCGCGAACGGTGATTTCGCCGTCCACAATACGGACTTCGTTCGACGGCAAAGGCTGACCGCAAGAGCCTATCTTGATGTTCCCTATTCTGGGAAAAGCTATGATGGGAGCGGCTTCCGTCATTCCGTAGCCCTCGCAGATTTTAAATCCGAGCGCGCTCAAATCAGCGTTCACTTCGCGGTTTAACGCCGCCCCCCCGCAGACCCACGCCGAAACTTTTCCGCCAAAACGCTTGTGAATGCTCGCAAAAAGCATTCTTGCAAACTTTACAGAACCCGCAAACTTAGAAAGCAGAAAAAGCGACTTCACGGCAATGGACTTGTTCACCTTTTCCATTATGTTTGCATGTATAAGCTCGTAAAATCTGGGGACGGAAATAACCATGGTAGCCTTGCGCTTTGCAAGAACGCCCGCAATGTCTGCGGGAGCGAGGCTCTTCGGGAAAACTATCGCGCCCCCAACGTAAAGCACCCCCACAACAGTACCTACAAGTGGCAAAATATGCTGAAAAGGAAGCATCGCGAGAGTGCGCATTTTTTCATGGAAATATCCCTCGTCCGAAACCGCCTCGATATTCGCCTGCAAATTGTCGAAAGTAAGCATTACGCCTTTCGGATTGCTGGTTGTTCCGGAAGTGTAAACAATGAAAGCCAAGTCTTCCGCCTCGCACTCGATTTTCCAGCCGTTTGGCAAAGTTGCGTTCATCAAAGGCTTTTCGACTTCCTCGATTACGCAAATTTCAACCGCCCTGCCCGACTTTTCAACCGCCGCCTTCGCGTTTTCCAAATTCGCTTTAGAGGCAAACAAAAAATCCGTTTCGCTATCCGACAAAATGAACGCAGTCTCCGCAACCGGCAATGTCGCGTCAACAGGCACAACCGTTGAATGTTTCAGCCACGCGCCGTATAGAGCGCACACCCACTCCGGCGAATTTTCGGCATAGATTGCTACATGCGCCCTTTCTTTTGGCACGCGCTTTGAAAACTCCAAAACATTCGCATACATGGAGGAATACGATATTTCAAAATCGTCGCCCAAAAATGCGGGCAAATTATTGTCTTTTAAGAATGTGTATTTCATTTTAAGCCTCCGTGATAAAACAGCTTTCGCCAAGCCTTTTTTTAATTGCGTCTTTCAGGCTCTGCAAAGCGTCGGGTTGCAAATTGTTGACCACCGCAAAGCACGCGCTGCCCGATCCGCTCATGAGACAGGGCAGATTGTACTCGTTGCGGATAAAATTCAAAACAGCCTCCAATGCGGGGAACTTTTCAAAAGCGGGAATTTGCATATTGTTAACAAGCGGCAGATTTTCAATCTCGGGATTTTTTATCCACGACAAAAGCGCATCTTCCGCCTCTTGTTCTGAAATATACATCTTGCCCGACTCTTTCATGGTTTTGTACGCCCAACCCGTATTTATGGAAAAGTTCGGCTTGAATATCAAAAGTTTCAAAGACGCAATCAAATTTTGCGCGTTTTCGGGCAAGTCTTCAAGAAGCTCCCCTCTGCCGCGCATGACAACAGGTTTTCCCCTCAAAAACAGGGGGCAGTCTGAACCGATGAGAGCAGAAAGCCTTTCAAGCTCTCCATTAGAGAGCGGATAGCCACAAATTTGATTTAACGCCAAAAGAGCAGTTGCCGCGTTTGACGACCCCCCACCAAGCCCCGCCCCGTGCGGAACTTTCTTGACCAAATTGAATTTGAAAAAGCGGTTCATCATCGTCGCCCGCCTGAAAACCGCCGCCGCTTTCATAACCAAATTTGACTCGTCGCAAGGCACGCCCTCCAAATTGCATTCGATTGAATCCTCGCCCGCCTCTTCGATAAAAAGCTCGTCGCCAAAGCGCGTCGGAGCGACAAGGCTGACAAGATTATGAAATCCATCGGGACGGACTCCCGTAATCGTAAGCATGTAATTTACTTTGCACGGGCTGAAAAATGATGTCTGGTATGTCATTTGGTTTGAAAAATAAAAACATTTGTGCCAAATTTTAACCCATATGTCAAAACAATGTAAATTAATTCTCGCCCTCGACCTTCCCGACAAGGAAAGCGCGCTCGATATGCTAAAAAAGCTGCAAGGCTCGCTCGAATGGGTTAAAATCGGGCTTCAAATGTATTTGAAATACGGCGCGGACTTCGTGCGCCAAGTCGGCGAAATGGGCTTTAAAGTCTTTTTGGATTTAAAATTATACGATATTCCAAACACAGTGGCTTCCGCCGTAAAAAGCCTTGAAGGGCTTCCCGTTTCAATGCTCACAATCCACACAAGCGGAGGGGCTGAAATGATGAAAGCGGCCTTGAACGCCGCAAAAGAAACAAACAAGGAAATGCAAATTTTGGGGGTTACAGTCCTAACTTCCTTTGACGAAGACTCAATGCGGGCAACGGGCTTTGACAGGACTCTGTCCGAACAAGTTTTAAAACTTGCAAAGCTCGCCGAAGAATCGGGGCTTTCAGGGCTTGTGTGCTCTCCGCTTGAAATCGAACTTCTGCGCAAAAATTTAAAAAGCGAAATGGATTTAATCACCCCCGGCATAAGACCCGCCGGAAGCGACTCAAACGAGCAAAAGCGCATTATGACGCCGTCGCTTGCCGCAAAGACAGGTTCAAGCTACATCGTTGTCGGCAGACCCATATTAAAGGCGGAAAATCCCGCCGAAGCCGCAAAAGCAATCATAAAAGAACTAAAAGATGCAAAATAATTCCGCAATATTGCTCGCCGCAGGCGGCGGCTCGCGAATGAGAGGCTCCGTAAAGGACAAAACCTTAGCCCCTCTCTTAGGCAAACCCGTATTGTACCACAGCGCGGAAGCCTTTATTGAAAGCGGCGTTGTAAGCGAGATTATTTTTGTATGCCGCGACGATGAACAAATTGCGCAAATAAAAACACACCTTGCGCCCATCTTAAAAAAAATCGCCCATACATTTACATACGGCGGCGCGGAAAGGCAGGACAGCGTTTTAAACGGGTTGCTGAAAACTTCTGAAAAATCCGAAAATGTTTTTATCCACGACTCCGCGCGTCCTTTGGTCGGTTCCGACAACATAAAAAAGCTAAGCGAAGCCCTGAAAAGCGACTCCTGCGCAGTGTTGGCGGCAAAAGTGGTAGATACAATAAAAAAGCTCGACAAAAATCCGAACGAGTTGAGAAACAGGGAGCTTATCGACCTTGAACGCCCGCTGCTTTGGGCAATGCAAACCCCGCAGGCGTTCAAAAGAAGCATAATTTTGGACTGCTACCAAAAAGTTAACTCGTCGGGCGCAAAAATAACCGACGACGTTGCCGCGGCAGTAAAGTCGGGATACAAAATAACGATTGTCGAAAACATTTATCCAAACCCCAAAATCACGGTGCCCGAAGACTTGGCAATGGTTGAATTTTTAAAATCAAAAGGAAAAATATGAGCAAATTCAGAGTTGGCTACGGCTATGACGTGCATCAGCTTGTGGAAGGCAGAAAATGCATAATTGGCGGAGTTGAAATCCCCAACAAAGTAGGGCCTCTCGGACATTCCGACGCCGACGTATTAAGCCACGCAATCGCTGACGCCATTTTGGGCGCGGCGGCATTGCCCGACATCGGGCACTTCTTTCCGAATACTTCAAAAGAGTGCGAAGGCATGGACAGCCAAGATATTTTAAGGCGCGCAGTCGCCGAAATCGAAAAACTCGGCTACAAGCTCGTAAACATCGATTCGTCTTTGATTGCGGAAACGCCGAAACTTTCCCCGCATCTTGCCGATATAAAAAGGACGCTTGCAAAAACGTTGGGGATTGCCCCCGAAGACGTCGGCGTAAAGGCTACCACGAATGAAAAAATGGGCTGGATTGGCAGAAAGGAAGGCTTGGCGGCGCACGCGGTATGCCTTATTGAAAAGGCTTAAAAATGATTATTGACGTAAACAAAATCCGCTCGCGGACAAAGACGAAAATCATGGACCGTCCGAAGTCGGGCATTTTCATTTCCCGATTTAACAAAAAAAGCCCGACGGCGAAACTTTCGGAAAGATTTTCAACCTTGTTTGGCGCGCTGATTTTAATCGCCATAACCATTGGCGGCGCGTACTTGATTTGGACGCTCGTAAAGCAATCTTCGCGCTACATTGAAATTCAGGCGGATAAATCGAACGCCGAAACCGCGCCTTACGACAAGTCGGCAACATACGAAATCACCTACAAGCCTTCGCAAAAATGAAGCGCGCCGACGAACTTCTTGCGGAACTTAAACTGGTTGAAAGCCGCTCAAAAGCCCGCGCCTTGATTGAGGAAGGCAAAGTAAAGGTATGCGGAAAAATCATCGACAAGCCCTCGCGAAAAATTCCTGACGACTCCGAAATCGAAATAATTAAAGACGCGAACACTTTAAAATACGTTTCGCGCGCGGGGCTGAAAATAGAGGCTTTCTTGGACGCCTTCAAAATAGACCCGTCGGAACTTGACATAATCGACATTGGAGCTTCCACGGGCGGATTTACCGACTGCCTTTTGCAACGGGGCGCAAAATACGCGGCTTGCGTTGACGTGGGGGTAAACCAGCTTCACGAAAAGATAAAGTCCGACCCGCGCGTAAAAAATCTTGAAAAGACAGACGCACGCAACCTTTCATCTGAAATTTTAGACGACAAAACATTCGACATACTCTGCGCCGACCTATCTTTCATTTCCCTTGAAAAAGTGATACCAAGCGTCTGGCAATTCCTAAAAGACGGCGGGATAGCAATATTTCTTGTAAAGCCGCAATTTGAAACCCTGCCCGAATTTTTGCGCCGAACAAAAGGCATAATAAAAGACGCGGAAATCCAGCAGAACGCCCTTCAAAAGATAAAGAAGTTTCTAAAAGAAAATTACCCGAACTCGCAATATATCGGCGATATACCCTCGCCCATCAAAGGCGGAGACGGCAATGTGGAATTTGTTTTGGGCGTGAAGAAGTTTTAGTGGCGAAAAGTATAATATTTTTCTTCTGAACAATATTGGTTCAAATATAACAACGAAGAAAAAGAAAAAAGTGAAAACGAAAAAAGAAAATCACAATTTAAAAATCTTTCAAATAACCCCGGCAAGAAATAAGTAATTGGCGAAGTCAAAACAAGATATACGCATTTACGAACATAGTGAATTTTGCATTTATAAATGTCGTATTGCAAAAGCATCGTAAATAATAATAACTCGATAAGACAAATGATTATTATAACCATCTTTGCATTAGTTGTGTAAAAATATTTGCTACATATTTCATTAGTTTCAAAGCATAAAAGAATATTAAAAAAAGGTTGCAACATAGCCGAAATACAAAGCATATAATGCTTAAACGGCAAAGTGTATTTGCGTTTTTTATAAAAAGTTTCGGGGTCGCGTGCGGCAAACAACACATACAACAAAAATGGGAGCGGCATAAGCCACATTAAATACCCCAAATAAAGCCCATCCAAAACCGCACTTGATATTGGATAAACCAAAAAGAAAATTGCGCCAATTATACTCTTAATAAAGACGTTCATTTTATACATCATCAAGTCCCCGATAATGCAAAAAGAACAAAAAAATATTAGGCTGCCCAACAAAAAATAATTCGCAGTAAAAGAAAGATTTGGTGGCAAAAACTTACACCAAAGAATGCTTATTACAATGCAAGCAGATACAGAAGAAACCGCGCAAACGCGCAAGCCCAAAATGCTTTCCTTTGCCATTTTTATTGAATTTTCCAGAACTGGAATTTTTACTGAATTTTCCACAACTTGAAATTTTCTGAAATTAATCTATTTGCGAAGATACAAATACTTTTTTTCTTCGCAAGTTTCCGCAATATAAAAATAAGGCAAAAACGCAAAAATCAGCGGAATGATTGGAATAAAAAATAAAAGTACTGAAATCGTTATCGGCGAAAGAAAAATTATATAAAAAAATTTTTTTAATTTACCCATCTTGCATTTCACAATATCCATGCAAAACAAAACATAACACAAAAGCGACATAACAAAAGCAAGCAATACAGAAATCATTTCCGCTTCCGACTTGCCGCATAAGCACGGGATAAAAATATTGGAAAAAAATACCGTTAAAAGCGGCATTAAAACTCCGCACGCGCAAAGCATATTGCGCTTAAAAGAGAACTCAAAATTGCGCTTTTCATAAAACAATTCAGGATTCCGCGCAACAAAATGTACATATAAAACCATCGGAAATGGCGCAATTAAATACAAAAATTTCAAATTAAAACAAATCGAGACGCCAAAAAAAACGGGATACCATAAGACAAAAATTAAAAACAGTAAATTTTTTGCACACGCTTTTATTTTAAGCAGACTTAAATCGCAAATTGTACAAATAGTATAAAAAGAAAGAAAGTTTCCCAAAAGAAAATAATTCGCAAAATATGTTTTTTCACTCGATAAATGCGCAAATGAAAGCAGATAAAATACAGCGCACACAAATACCGAAAATACCGCGCAAACGCGCAAGCCCAAAATGCTTTCCTTTGCCATTTTTATTGAATTTTCCATAGCTTAATTTTTACTTAAATTATAGAAATTTAAGAAATTAAGACAAGAAAATTCTATCGGGCGACCAACTTCAAAAGCCTCGTGTCGGGCTCTTCGTGATTGGGAGAGGAAATTTCAATCCAAATAGTGTCGTCAGGCAGGGCATCGGCAATGATTTGCGGCCATTCGACGCATATCAAGCGAGGTTCAGGGACAAGCTCGTCAATCAGCAGATTTTCGTAATCGTCCGAAGATTTGAGCCTGTAAGCGTCTATATGCACAAAGTTTGCGCCGTTTTCCGAATATGTGAGGCAAACGTTGTAAGACGGGCTTTTTACGGAAGCAGTTATGCCCAAGCCCCGCGCCAAGCCCTTTGCGAAAGTTGTCTTGCCTGCCCCCAAGTCTCCGACAAGCGCAATGACCGCCTGCGGGCAGGCTTTTGCAATGCGCTCTGCAAGTTCCGCAGTTTCGCGCGCGCTTTTGCAAACAATTCCGCTTTTCAATTCTTCAATCATTAAAAGAAATAAAAAAGGCGATTTTAAATTTCGCAATCCAAAACCGCCCAAAAATGTTTTTAAATGATTTTAAAGCTTCGAGCAAAAACGCGCAAGGCGTTCCAATCCCTTTTCAATTGTTTCTTCGCTTACGGCGTAGCTAAACCTTATGTTCGGTTCAGAGCCAAAAGCAGAGCCGGGAACAACCGCGACAAGCTCTTCATCCAACAACTTGGAGCAAAAATCGACAGACCCCATTCCAAAAGAAGAGATATTCGGGAATACATAAAACGCGCCTTTCGGGCGGCGGCATGAAATTCCCTTTATGGAGTTAAGCCCGTTATAGAACATCAGGCGGCGGCGGTCAAAGGCGACAAGCATTTTTTCGAGAGCTTCTTTCGCCAAATCGGGACGCTTCATTGCCTCCAATGCGCCGTACTGTGCAAATGTCGTTGCGTTAGAGCAAGTCTGGCTTTGCAGTTTTGCAACCGCTTTT
Source organism: Intestinicryptomonas porci (assembly GCF_033971905.1). Lineage (NCBI taxonomy): Bacteria > Pseudomonadati > Verrucomicrobiota > Opitutia > Opitutales > Intestinicryptomonadaceae > Intestinicryptomonas > Intestinicryptomonas porci. The sequence continues at coordinate 219,656 of NZ_JALBUT010000002.1, read as the reverse complement.
GCAATGTCGTCGGGAGCGCAGATTGTGCCAAGCCTCCAGCCCGTCATCGCGTAAGACTTGCTGAAACCCGCAGTTATTATGACGCGGCTTTGCGCGTCTTCAGAAATGCTTGCGGGGCTTACCGCTTCAACTCCGTCATAGACCAAGCTTTCATAAATCTCGTCCGACAAAATATAAATATCGTGCTTTGCGGCAAAATCGACAATCGCCTTCAACTCTTCGCGGGTATAAACTGCGCCTGTCGGGTTTGACGGGCTTGTTAAGATTACCATCTTGGTTTTTTCCGTCAGCGCAGTTTCGAGAATTGCGGGAGTAATTTTGAAGTCGCTTTCATCGCCCGCATAGACAAAGACAGGCTTGCCGCCCGCAAGCTTCACCATTTCGGGATAGCTCACCCAATAAGGAGCGGGAATTATGACTTCGTCGTTCGGGGAAATCGCCGCCATAATTGCAAGGTAGCAGGAGAATTTTCCGCCGGGGCTTACAATTATGTTTGAAAAATCAATGTTTTTTAAGCCTTTTTTGCCGATGTAATAATCCGCCAGAGCAGTGCGCAACTCCAAAAGACCGGGAGCCGGAATATATTTTGTCTTGCCTTCCGCAAGAGCTTTCACGCAAGCGTCCTTTATGAACTGCGGAGTATCGAAATCGGGTTCGCCCGCGCCAAAGCCGCAAACATCTTTGCCTGCCGCTTTCAATGCCTTCGCCTTCGCGTCAACTGCCAAAGTCGGCGACGGAGATATGTTTAATGCCCATGTTGAGAGTCTGTTTTCCATAGCTTAAAAAAACGCGATTATATGAAAGCAAAATCCATAAAATTGCAAACAATTATTGTATGTTTTTTCAGCCGCCGCAAAAATTGAAAGAAATCTGCATTCCTAAGAGAAAGTGCTTCCGCTTAAAGAAAATCCGAAATTCAATAAAAACACAATGCGGCGCAATAAAAAATGGGCGCGCAATATTTCCCTCTGCCCAATTTTTTGATTTGCGCACTGAAAAATTACCGCCGTCTTGAAAAAAACGGCAAGAACGCCATAAAAACGAAGATTTTTACAAAAAACGCTCCGCAACAAAACACCTTGCCACTTCAAAAGCCAAACGGGAATGATTGCCATAAAAACGGAATTATCAGCGGACGCCGTTTAACGCGCCGCCGACAATCCATTAAAAAGATAAAACAAAGCGTCTTGCAAAAATCAGCCGATAAGCGAATTACTTTTTGCAGGCGCACTTTTTCGCGCAGGCTTTTTTTGCCACTGCCTTCTTTGCAGGTGCTTTCTTGGCTGCGACTTTCTTTGCAGGAGCCTTTATCGCCGCTTTTTTGGCAGGAGCTTTTTTGGCAACCGCTTTCTTTGCGGGTGCTTTTGCCGCAACAGTTTTCTTTACAACCGCCTTTTTCGCAGGAGCCTTCTTTACGGCTGTCTTTTTAGCGGGAGCTTTCTTTGCCACCGCTTTTTTAGCGGGAGCCTTGGTTGCCGCAACTTTTTTTGTCGCCACTTTTTTTGCCACTGCCTTCTTTGCAGGCGTTTTTACTGCTTTTTTTACTGCCATAATATTTTGTTTTTGGATTTTTTACGAACCGATACCGCCTTGCCGCACATGCGGAAAAACGCGCTCTTCAAAAGAGCCGTACCGATAAAAATTTTCATTTCTTGCAAAAAATTCTTCAAATTCAAAAAAAGGCTTTAACACCGACGCAAAAAAACCGCCCATCGAAAAATTTTCGAGAAAGCATGACCTGCGGATTTTTTCCGCACAAAAAACAATAATTGATAAGGGCGATTTTTCCAAAATATTTTGCTCGGAGATCGGGGTTAATTCTTGTCGAAAAAATTTTTTAAGCGAGATTTCAATCAAATAAAAATATCAACGCCGTAAAAATAACTTCGATGGAATTGATTATTTTAACATTGAAAAAAAATGCAATAAAAAATTGATGCAAAATCTCTTTTGTAAAAATTTTTTTAACTTGCGAAAAATTTATGCGCAACTTGCAAAACACACTTTCAAAAAATTTTGCGCAAATAAAAATTTCTTTCCCCCAAAAAAAATGCGCGCAAAAAAACTTTGCGCGCAATGCCCAGATTTGCCGAATATAAAAAAGTCAGTAGTCAAAAGCCATTATGTCGGGCAAATCGCGATACTCCCCCGCAATGTCCAGCCCGAACCCGAACACATACTTGTCGGGGATTTCAAAGCCTTCAAAATCCGGCTTCAAACAGCCTTTGTTTTTCTCCGCCTTGTTGAGCAAAAAGCACGTTTTGACTTCCTCCACTCCGTTTGATTTGAGTTTCGCAATCACGGTTTTTGCGGTAAGCCCCGTATCTAAAATATCATCGACAAGCAAAACCCTTCGGGCTTTTATGTCATTTATGGAATCGTAGATTTTTACATCGCCCGAAGACTCGAACGACTTTCCGTAGCTCGAAACTTTTATCGAACGCATTTTTATGCTCAAATTCATTGCGTTAAAAAGCGCGTCTGCAAAATGGCGCGCGCCTTCCGCAATCCAAACCATTTCGATTTCGCCCAAATCGCAAGAGGCATAGTACTGTCTCACTTTTTCCGCGATTTCCAAAATGCGCGACCTTATGGTTTGGGAATCAAACAAAACACTTGAATTGGGGGGAAGTTTCATATTTGGCATAATATGCATTAAATATAAATTTTTTCAATTCTTTTATGAAGCAAAGGATAAATTTTGCTACTTTTTGAGCGCGCAAAACGGCGCAAGCGGAAGTCCGTCGGCATTGAACACGCTTGCAAGCGGACGCGCCCAGCCTTTGTGCAAGTAGCGGACGCCTTCGATTGCCTCGCCTTTTTTTGCGAAAAGCTCAACCACATTCCCCGACGCTCTTGCAGATTCGGGAGAAATCCAGTTTCCGCCAACCAAGATTTCAAATCCCGAAAGCCCGCTTCTAAAATTCGGCTTTGATTTTTCAAAATCGAAGAATGCCTTTGCGCAATTTGCCGAATACTTTATTTTTGAAAGTTTAGGATAGTATGCATTTGCATTTTTATCCCCATAGGAAAATCTCCTTACGAGGTTTTCCAAACGCACGGCGGGCGACAGCTTGTCCTTCGGATGCACGTCCTTTTCCTCTCCCAAATCAATGTGCACGACCATATGTACATTTTTGAGTTTTTTTGCGACATCTTCCTGCGCCTGACGCGGGCCTATCCAAAAATCCCTGTCCATGCTCGGCAACTGGAAGAAGTAAAACGGCATATTTTCGATCCCCCAATATTTGCGCCAGCAATTTATGAGCTGTTCAAATTTTTCCGCATAATGCTCCGAATGGATTGTGGTGTCGCTTTCGCCCTGATACCACAAAAAGCCCTTTGACGTATAGCCCGCAATCGGGGCAATTTTCGCGTTGTAAAAGATTGACGGGATTGCGGTAAACCTGCCCCTGCCCCACGGTTCGGGCTTCCCCGTCGGCTTTTTAATTTTGCCGACATCTTCTCCGCGCGACTTTGCCTCTTCTACTTCCGCCTTGTATTTGGCGACTTTCTCATTGTAGGCATTCATTGATTTTTGATAGTCGAAATCCTTGTTTTCAGCTTCGTATTTCTCAAGCTGGTCTTTAAATCCACTTACGTTTTTCAAGTCTTCTTTCGCAAGCCATACCGACATAAAGCTGCCTGGAAACGACGTCTCCAAAATGCCGATGGGAGTATCCAAATCGCGCTCCAGATTGCGGGCAAAGTAGAATGCTATCGCGCTCAAATTCTTGCAATTATCGGGCTTGACTTCCACCCATTTTGCATTTTTGGGCAAGTCCTCCTGCGGACTTATGCTCACGGCGTTTGCGGGCATTCTCAAAAATCTGACAGCCCTTATGGATTTCGCGCTCTCGACGGCTTCCGCCACTGCTTCTTTAAGGCATCTTTGCAACTCCCATTGCATATTCGACTGCCCTCCCGCAACCCAGACTTCGCCGACTAACACATTTTTTATTGATTTTGCTAATTTGCCGTTTTCGTAAACGCCCAATACCCTGTTTTCAAAAGACTTTTCAAGAGGCTTTAAATACACAGTCCACTTGCCGTCCTTGTCCGCGGTTGCGGAAGTTTTGACGCCTGCAAAATCGATTTCTATTTTCGCATTCGTCTCCGCCCTGCCCCAGATTTTTACTTTCTCCCCCGACTGCAAAACCATATTGTCGGAAAAGATTTTTGGCATCCAAACATCCGCAAAAACCGCGCTTGCGGCAAACGCAATAGCCATAACAACAGCTGATTTCTTCATATTTTCACTCCTTGTTAAAAATTTTCTTTTAAATATTTTCAAAAAAAAACATTGACATAAAACCCGAATAGTACAGACTGGTACACGAACTTAATAAAATAAGTTTATTTTCAGTAGCAAGTTGGTAAGTAGTATGGGGAGCAATCCGAGAAATCGGGTTGCTCCTTCAGTTTTTGCCAAAGCAAATGCAAAACAACTTCCAAACGCACAAAGCAATTTGAGAAATCGTATTTTCAGTTTTGAAAATCCCAAAACCGCCTCCGAAAATTCTGCGGAGCGCCAATCCCGCCTGCAGCTTAACCCCCATAACATTTTAATTTTTCCCAAATTTCATTTTTTCCCTTACAAGCTCAAGCGGAACACCCTTTGTTTCGGGATAAAACACAAAGACCACCGCGAACTGCACAAGCGTCATTAAGCAAAACAAATAAAACGGAAACGAACCATTAAGACGCACGCCGTCAATGCCAAAATCTGCCCCGTCCAACGCCGCGAGAATAGGAAATACAAGGGCGATTACAGAGCAAAAAACCCAATGCGCCGACGCTCCGAACGACACGCCTTTCGCCCGAACCGAAACGGGGAATATTTCGCTGATGTAAACCCAGATGACGGCACCCTGCGAAACGGCAAAAAACGCGATGTAAATTGAAAGCACATAAACAAGCGCCCACTGCGCCGCCTGCGTCTGCAAAATAAAACCTGCCAAAAACAGCATTAAAGACGTCCCCGCCGCCCCTATCAAAAGAAGCGTTTTTCTGCCGAGCCTGTCTATCAAAAACATGGCAAGCACCGTGAACAAAAGATTTGCGCTTCCCACAACAACCGCCGACAAATTTCCGTCAAGCCCCGCTTTGGCGAAAATGTCGTTTATGTAATAGAGCACGGCGTTGATGCCGGAAAACTGGTTGAAAAAAGAAATCGAAAACGCCAGAAAAACGGGATAGAAAAACGCCTTGCAAAATAAAGATGAATTGCCAAGCCTGCCTGTTTCCTCTATCGATTTTTCAATTTCCAAAACTGTTTCAGACACAAAATCGGGCGAAATGCGCTCCAAAACCGCAACGGCTTCGCTCTTTCTGCCAACCTTCAAAAGCCAGTAAGGCGACCTGCCGACAAAGAAAAGCAAAACCAAAAACAAAAACGCGGGCAAAGCCTCTACGCCAAGCTTTATCCTCCACTCCGTTAAATCGGGATTAAATCCGCAAAGAGAGACAATGTAGTTTGAAAAATACGCAAGCAAAATGCCAAAAACTATGTTGCCCTGAAACGTCGCAACAAATACTCCCCTGAACTTTGCGGGAGCGATTTCGGCAATGTACATCGGCGCAATGACCGAGGCAATGCCAATACCCACTCCTCCCACAAACCTAAAAAAGAGCATGGAATGCCAGCCCCACGCAAACGCGCACCCGAGAGCCGACAATAAAAACAGCGCGCCCGTGATTTTAAGCGAATCGCGCCTGCCGATTTTATCCGCAGGGAAAGACGCAAACGCCGCTCCCAGCATAGTTCCCCAGAGGGCGATTGAAACCGTAAAGCCCTGCCCCCATTCGCTCAAAGCGTAGATTTTTGAAAGCGGCTTCGTGACCCCCGCAATCACCGCCGTGTCAAACCCGAACAACAGCCCCGCAAGGGCTGCAACAACCGCGCTCGCCAAAAGCGCGGAATTCATCTTGATGGTATTTTGCATGTTAAACAAATTGGTATATATGCAAAATCAATGTATTAAATAATAAGCAAAATTAAAGAAAAAATTTCATATTTTTTTGTCGCCAAATTTGCGGGCGGAAAAATACTTAAAAGACATGCTGAAAATCATCGCCATAGGAAAAATGAAAAACAAGCCCCTCGAAGAGCTTGCAAACGAATACCGCAAACGGCTTTCAAAATACGACAAACTTGAAATCGCCGAACTGAAAGACGCGAGCGTCGAAAAGGAAGGCGAAAAAATACTCGAAGTTCTAAAAGGCGCAAAGGGGAAAATCTACGCGATGGCAGAAGAAGGAAAAACCATGTCTTCAGAAGAGTTTTCGGAAATGCTCGAAAAAGACCTGATGGCAAGCGGCTCTTCCATATTTATAATAGGAGGCCCGTATGGGCTTTCCAAAGAAGTAAAAGAAGCCGCCCACTGCCTGTTTTCGCTTTCAAAAATGACATTCACGCACGAATGGGCGCGAACAATACTTCTCGAACAGCTTTACAGGGCAAAATCAATCTCCGCAGGCTCGGGCTACCACCACAAATGAAAATCCGCAAAACAAGATTGCGGTCTTTCAAATCCGAAACAAAACCTATTGAGTTTTTAAGAATTTTATAAGCTCTTTAAGGGCGCGGGCTCTGTGGCTTATTTCGTTTTTGCAAGCCTCGGGAAGCTCCGCGGTGGTCATTCCCTCGGGAAGCTCGAATAATGGGTCGTATCCAAAGCCGTTTTTGCCTTTCGCCCCGTGGTTTATGAAACCTTCAACCCTGCCCTCAAAACTTTTCCTTTCGCCATTTGGACATACCAACGCCAAAACGCACACAAAGCGCGCGGAACGTTCGCCGTCGGGAATATTTTCAAGAGCTTTCAACAGCTTTTCGTTGTTCGCCTTGTCCGCGCCTTCGCCCTTGACGCCCGCATACCTTGCGGAATGTATGCCCGGATTTCCGCCGAGCGCGTCAACCACGATTCCGCTGTCGTCAGCCAAAACATAGGCATCGGCAGGGGCGATTTTTTTGAGGGCGTCAGCCTTGATAAACGCATTGCCCTCAAACGTATCGGCATTTTCATCGCATTCGGGCATTCCGCCGATTTCGTCCGCGCCGCCCACATCGCAATCCACGCCCCACTCTTCAAACATCGCCTTGATTTCCTTTACTTTGTGGGCATTCGACGTGGCTATAAAGATTTTCTTTCCGCTTGAAACCTCGACTTTCGCGCCAGCAAATTCATCGTCGGGCTTCGACTGCAAAATTCTAGTCTGCAACGCGGGAACAAGATCGGTAAATTCGCCGTCTCCCCCCGTTTTCAATGCGGAATAAACCGCGCCCATTCTGGCGTCGAGATAGTCGAGCATCGAAACAAAAACAGCTTCAGGCGTCGCCGCAACTGCCGCCGCGCCCCATTGCAGTTCGCCTTGGTGGCTCAATATGATATGCTCCAAACGCCCGGTCAAGTCTTCGTTCAGTTTGCATTTTAACGCCGCCTTGCGGACTATCCTGAAACCAAGCACCACATGGCCCTGCAAAATGCCGATTTTCGTCTTTTCAGTCGCAAGCCCCTGCGAATACTCTATAGTCTTGCCGATATCGTGCAACACGGCTCCTGCAATCGCCAAAGACGGATTTACAAAAGGATACATCGGCAATAGCTTCACTGCAAGACGCGCCAGATGAAGCGAATGCTCCAAAAGCCCGCAGACATAAGCATGGTGCATTTTTATCGCCGCAGTGCTTCTGAAAAAAACCTCCCCGACATCGTTTAGCGCATACTTAACCGTCTCGCGGACATCGGGATTTGGGATTTTTTCGATAATGGAAAAAAGTTCTGCGCGCATTGCATCGGCATTTTCGGGCGCGACTTCCACAAGCTCGCCCAAAAGAGACTGCAACTCTTCCTCCGACAACTTTTCCATTGAGTCGATTTTCGGGCTGAACCTGCCGTTGTAAAAATCGGCAACGCCGAAAATCTTGAAAGCGTCGCCCGCGCTTGCCCTCGTCAATGAGATGTACGCAAGAGAGTCGGCAAAAACCATGAGAGTCATCGACCCCGAATTGTCGGCAAAATCCGCAACGAGAAACTCGCTGCCGTTTTTCGCAAGACGCTTCTGCAAAGACTTCAAAATGGCGCATGCGCAAAACTGCGCGCGGCTTCCCTCGGGCAAAGACTTTATCTCGGAAATTTTTTGAAAATCGGAATTCATATAAGCCAATAAGAATACAAAGGAAAAGAATGGGCAAGTTTAAATATGCCATTTTTGGAGCAATAATAATTATGCGCTTGCATTGAATGAAAAAATTTTGATAAATTAAAATTATGTTTCTAATAAGAGTTTCGCTTTTGGCATTGGCATCCATTATCTTGTCGGGATGCACTTTCACGCTGTCGCCATTGATGATTTTAATGTTCGTGGAAACGCCAATCCAAATTGAAGACGCGGAAGACAAAACATCCGCCCCCGCCGAAACACAAATTGCCTCGGAAGACGCGCAAAACAAAGTTTTCGCAAAGGCATAAAAATTTAGCGATGTGGTTTGTCGAAAAATTTTTTTAAAAATTTTTCTTGCAAAAGCAAAAAGCATTCGTATCGTATATAAGCTTTAAATCGAGCTACGTCCCTATCGTCTAGCCCGGTTAGGACATAAGATTTTCATTCTTACGACCAGGGTTCGAATCCCTGTGGGGACGCCAGCTTGAAAAGCCTGCAAACAAGATGTTTGCGGGCTTTTTTATGTTTGGCAGGAATAGCATAAATTGCATTTGCAATTTACCCAAAGGGCAAGCGAAGCGCAGTGCAATCCCACGACAAATGCCAGTTCAAAAAATTACCGCAGGAAAATGCGGTTTTTTTGTGTTTGGCAGGGATGGCATAAATTGCATTTGCAATTTACCCAAAGAGCAAGCGAAGCGCAGTGCAATCCCACGACAAACGCCAGCTTGAAAAAGAGGTTTGCGAAAGTTAACCTCTTTTTTTTGTTCCAAGGGGATGAGAACCCTTGGGTTCGACGCCGAAGGTGGCGCGAAGCGACAGCCTGAGACGGTGGCTTTTTGCATTCGCAAAAAGAGCCGAGCGTAGCGAGTGCCGAAATGGCGCGGATTTTGTAAAGCAAAATCAATCCGCGAGCACAATCCCCGTGGGGACGCCAGCTTGAAAAATTACCGCAGGAAACTGCGGTTTTTTTGTGTTTGGCAGGGATAGCATAAATTGCAATCGCAATTTACCCGCAAGAGCAAGCTAAGCACAGTGAATTACTGCGGAAAATAGAAGGGCTTAAACTGTCTCCAAAAGGGTAAGACAAAAGAATTGAAAGCGCAAAGAGTCAATTTTCGGGAAAATTCTTGTTTGTTGATTTTTTTCTTGAAATCGAAGAAAAAAAACACATTGTATTTTATCTTTAATTTTAATCGTTTAATGACGGTTTAACACCGCCGAAGTAGCTCAGTTGGTAGAGCAACGCATTCGTAATGCGTGGGTCGTGAGTTCGAGTCTCATCTTCGGCTTTTGTTTTTGAAGCCTGTTTAAGATTTTTCTTGCAGGCTTATTTTTTTGCAAGAATGCGTCCGCGATAATTTTTCATGACCCTAACTATTACAGGACAACTTTTTCGGCGTCTTTTAAAGAAACAAATTGTCTTGAACTTTATTTATAAATCTTTTGAATTTAAAAGGAAAATTATACAATTATTATGGGCAAGATTCCGATAGTTTTCACTTTTGACGACAGAATTATACTTGGGGCGTCTGTCGCAATCAAAAGTCTTTTAAATTCTGCTAAATCGGAAACTTCTTATGATATTTATGTACTGCACAACGGAATTTCAAAGAAGTATCTTGACGCACTTTCTGAAATTGTGCCATCTCCCCACTCCATACAATTTAAGTTTATCGACAAGTCGGTTTTTAAAGGCGTAAAAAAGAACCGAAAATCTTGGACGGAAATCGTATATTACAGAATGATTATTCCCGAAGTCTTGCAAGACTTGGACAAGATAATATACTCGGACGTAGATGTCTTTTTCAAGGACGATTTAACGGAAGCGTTCAATACGGACATTTCAGATTTCCACTGGGCGGGAGTCAGAGCGGAGCGAAACTTGCCAAGTGCCATAGGGCATAAATATTTCCCCGAAAACAAAAACGAATTCATTTTTTGGTCGGGATTCATGCTTATAAACTGCAAAAGATGCAGGGATGAAAAATTTTTCACAAAATGTATGAAAACGGCATTCGATTTCCACGACAAGCTTAAATTTTTCGACCTTGACGTTTTGAACATAGCCTCCGACAAAATTGCGCCGATGCCGTTAAAATATTGCACTTTGGAAGCACTATACGCTCTCGAAAACATTGAAGAATGCAGGGACTTGAAATATTTGAAAAAAGTATATTCCGCCGCAGAACTTGCCGAAGCTAAAAACGCCCCCGCCATAATCCACTACGCGGGGCAGCTCGGCAAACCATGGCATCGGAAAAATCCGCCTTCGTACTACGGCGAAATTTTAAACTCGCTACCTAAAATCCTAAAAAAGCGCACACTCAGAGATTTAAGGAAATTACTTTTTAGTAAAAAATAGACACTTAAAGGATAAAAAATGAGTTTAAAAAAATAAGAAAAAACTTAATTGAGTTGATACCAATAAGAGGTCTTCGGCGCAAATTACATTATAAATATGGATGGTTTCCGGGAAATCATGTTCAACCTAAATGCCAAATTTCAAGTATCAGGAATTTAAAATTAGGAGGAGAAGTATATATAGGCAATAGCAGGCTTTGTTGTGAAGGAGACATTGAAATAGGCTTTAACACTAAAATAGGAGAAGGTTGTTTCTTCCTTTCTACAAACCATAACTATAAATCCGAAACGTACATACCATATGATAATATTGGCTTATTGCAAAAAATATCCATTGGGAAAAATGTATGGATAGGAGCGCGTTCAGTAATATGTCCCGGAGTCCAAATACAAGACGGCGCAATTGTTGCAATGGGTAGTGTTGTTACAAAATCAGTTCCATCGTGTGCCATAGTAGGAGGAAACCCTGCAAAAATAATCGGATATAGAGATAAAGAGATTTTTCAAGACTTGGAAAAAAAAGCAGCTATTATCCCTCTCAATGTATGGAAAAGAGAAAATGGATAAGAATAAACGAATCTAAAAAATTCTTGGAATGACTAAAATTGAAAAAAATATAAAAATAAGCTTTTGCGATATAAATAATTTCGGAGATGCGCTTAACAATCTTATTTTTCGCAATATATTCAATGTAAACCCGATTTGTACTTCCGTAAAAAAATCGGATTTTATCGGTATAGGCTCCGTTTTAGATCAATTATTATACAAAAAGAGAGAGTTTTTATTTTCCATTTTTCCATCATTGAACGATCCGTTAAACATTTTGTCGAGTGGATTCGGCTTTGACTTATACACGCATTTCCGCAAAAAAAAATATCTCTCACCTCTAAAAATAAGAAGAAGAATACACTGCGTCGCACTCCGCGGAGAAAAAACCAAATTCCAACTTGAGAAAATTTTGGGATTAAAGATTGAAAATGTCGTTTTGGGAGATGGAGGGTTGTTGTCTTCCGAAATCGATAATTTCACAAAAACAAAAAAATTCAGTTTGGGAATAATCCCCCATTATGGAGACGCAAAATCTCCCATTTTTCATAAAATTTGCGAATGCAATAAAAACAGCATCATATTAAATACAAACGAATATCCTCCTCTGGAATTTCTGAGAAAAATATCAGAATGTGAAACAATAATATCCACAGCAATGCACCCATTAATTGCGGCAGATTCGCTGAACATTCCTAATTTATGGGCGAGAATATCGGAAGACACAACTTCCTACTACAAATTTGAAGACTATTACTCCGCATTCGGACTAAAAAAAGAACCTTTTAGATTTTGTTGCCAATACAAAAATATCGACAAAATGATTCAGGAAAACTACGATATGCCCTTTAAAAAAATTGAAAATGTAAAAAAATTACTATATACATCAATAAAGAAAAGCATAGATTGCCATTTTTAAGAATATTTGTTTTTACATTTTGCAAAAGGTCAACTGCGAAAGTCATGATAATAAGTATTCCGAATCGATAAACACGCCTTCCGTAGAAAAATCTACTTTTTTTTAAAATATCAGCATTTGAAGCATAAACGTGCCGATTCCCGCAAAGAACCCCAAGAGCGCAATCAATGTTATATTCTTCAAATACCATAGAAAATCTATTTTTTCCAAACCCATCACAACTACGCCCGCCGCCGAGCCTATTATGAGAATGCTGCCTCCCGTTCCCGCGCAGAATGTCAGAAGTTGCCAGAAAGTGCCGTCTTGGACAAAGTGCGACAAATAATCGGGATTTGCCGAAGCCTGAACCATTTCGGGAGAGGCAATCGGATACATTCCCATTGAGGCGGCAACAAGCGGAACATTGTCGAACACCGAAGAAAGCAGTCCGATTATCGTGTTAATCAAATATGTGTTATGCACTTCCTTGTCCAAAAAATTCGCCGCCGAATGCAAAACGCCCACGCTTTCCAACGCCGCAACCGCCATCAAAATCCCCAGGAAAAACAGGATTGTCGGCATGTCTATTTTTGTAAGGATAAAAGGTATTCTGCGCATTCCGTGCGAAACCGTGCGCCTGAACAGATTGTAAATTATTTCGGAAAATATCCAAAGAAAGCCCAAAGAAAGCAATATCCCCATAAACGGAGGCAAGTGCGTGATGGATTTAAAAATGGGAACGAAAATAAGTCCGCCGACGCCGCAAATAAAAATCGAAAGCCTGAACCTGTAAGGCAGATGGTGTTCCGCCTCTTCGTAAGTTTCGACTTTGTCCGGAATTATCCCGCCTTTTATCTTTTTTGAAAGAATTGCAAGAGGAACGAGCAACGACACTAACGACGGCAAGAACAAATGCTCTAAAAGCTTTGCGCTTGTGACGTTTTCGTTAATCCAAAGCATTATAGTCGTGATGTCGCCAATGGGAGACCATGCGCCACCGCTGTTTGCCGCTATTACGACTACCCCGCCGAAAATCCACCTGTCTGTCTGCTCGGGCAAGAGCTTTCTTATGAGCATGACCATTACAATCGAGGTTGTCAAATTGTCCAAAACGGAAGATAGGAAAAAAGACAAAATGCCGACAATCCACAAGAGCTTGCGCTTGTTTTTTGTTGTTATGCGCTTTGTGATTATCGCAAACCCGCCATGCGAATCTATAAGCTCGACAATCGTCATTGCGCACAGCAAAAAGAACAGTATGCTCGCAATGTCCCCCAAGTGGTTTAAAATCTGATAGTTTCCCACAAACGAGTTCACTTGTGATGAAAGGCTGTTCTTTAACGCCTCGGGATGGAGCTTCAAGAAGAAGTCAAAACTTTCCTTGTTGATTTCGACAATCTGCGCATCTCCTATGAAGATGTACATCGTCCACAAAATAACCCCCAAAGTAATCGCTGTTGCCGACTTGTTTATCCTCAACTGATGCTCCATTGCTATGGCAATATAGCCAAGCATAAAAACAACAACCATTAGCGTAATCATATAGCCTAACCCCGTTTAATTAAGAGAATTTAACGAAAAAACAATTTTTTCATTTAAACGTTTGCTTCAAAGCACGTCAAGACAAACTTAATGTTTTTCGCAAAGCGGCGGGCAAACAAAAGTCCCTTAATTCCCATGTTCACAAGTAAAGCATTGACGAGCGTTTGATAAAAAGTTTTAATTTTTGCATAAAATTCTAAAAAAAGATGAAAGGCATCATTATATCCACTTTTCAAATTGCCCTTTGGGCAATTCCCGCCTGCATAGGCATTGCAATGCTCATCCGCGGCAAAGAATCTTACGAAGATTCCTATGTAAATTCCTCTTGGCGGGCAAACGGAATTTCAGAGCGCAAATATATCGCAATCTTCCGCCTTCTTGGAGTTTTGCTGATTGCGGCGGCGGCGACAATTTTTTACTATGTCCATTTGAGCGAAAATATCAGCTTGCCCGACGACGAAAAAGATTTCTGGAACGAAATAGATAAATCTAAAGGCGCAAACGCTATTTTTAAAACCGCGATATTGCTTTCGGGTGCAATCGCAATACCGACCAGAATGGGCTCAACCCGCTTCCCCGGCAAGCCCCTTGCCATGCTCGGCTCAAAGCGGGTGCTTGAACATGTTTACGAAAAATGCCTGTCTTCCAAAAATGCGCAGGGCGTTTTCATTTTGACAGACAGCCCCGAAATCGACGCCTTTTCAAAATCCATCGGCGCAAACTGCATAATGACAAGCCCCGAATGCCAAAACGGCACGGAGCGAATTGTCGAAGCCCTCGAAAAAATCAACGCCGAATTTATCGTCAACGTGCAGGGCGACGAGCCTTTCATTCCTCCAAGTTTGATAGACTCGATTTTTGAAATACGCTCGAGAACGCATTGCGAAATCGCGACAGCAGCAACCCCCATCGCGGATGCGGAAGAGCTTTTCAATCCCAACAACGTAAAAGTTCTCACAAACGCCTCGGGGCAAATCATTTATTTCAGCCGCTCACCCCTGCCCTTCGTGCGCGGGGAAAACGACAAAAACATGTGGCTTAAAAAGCGCAAATACTTGAAGCACATCGGAATTTACGGATATTCAAGGGAAGCCTTGCAAAAATACGCAAAACTGCCAAAAAGCTCGCTTGAAACATGCGAAAGCCTGGAACAGTTGCGCTTCATCGATGCGGGCATACCTATGTCATTGGTTGAAAGCGACTACAAGGTCGTCGGAATCGACACCCCCGAAGACTTGGAAAAAGCCCAAAAGATGCTCGAAGCAAAAATATAAAACAATGAAAACTTTCACAAAAGCCGCAAAGGAAGTCTTAAAAAGCGAAGCCAAGGCAATCGAGGCTCTGTCTGAAAGGCTCGGTTCGGAATTTGAAAAGGCAGTAAACACAATACTAAGCCACAAGGGAAAAATAATAATTTGCGGAGTGGGAAAATCGGGCTGGATTGGCAGAAAAATTGCCGCAACCCTCACAAGCACGGGAACTCCCGCAGTCTTTCTGCACGCATGCGAAGCCGTCCACGGAGACCTCGGCATATACGAGGACGGAGACCCCGCAATACTCATTTCAAACAGCGGGGCGACAAGCGAATGCCTGCGGATTATGCCAGTTTTAAGAAGCTTCGGCTCGACGCTCATCGCGCTTGTCGGCAACCCCGATTCCCCCATGGCGCGCAATGCCGACATAACCCTTGACGCAAGTTTTGAAAGCGAGGGAGACCCCCTCGGCATAGTTCCCACCACTTCCGCCGCCGTCGCGCTTGCCATGGGAGACGCAATAGCCTGCGCATTGATTGATGCAAGGGGCTTTTCAAAAACGGACTTTGCCAAGTTCCACCCCGCGGGGCAACTCGGCAGAAACCTCACCTACAAGGTGTCGGACGTGATGCAAAGTCTTGAAGAATGCCCTCTCGTCTCGAAAGGCGACACAATCCGTCAAACGGTGATTGCAATGACAAAAAAGCCCCTCGGCGCGGCGTGCGTTGTAGATGAAAACCTCGGGCTTCTCGGTCTGATTACCGACGGGGACATACGCAGAATGCTTCAAAACGAAATTGAAATAGATTCCGCAAAGGCGTCCGAAATAATGACGCGTTCCCCGATAACAATAGAACAGAGCGCAAGCCTCGGAGATGCGGTAAGGCTCATGGAAGAACGCAAGTCAAAACTCTCCGTCCTGCCTGTATTAAATTCCGAAAAGAAGCTCGCGGGGTTAATAAGGCTCCACGATATTTACACGCCGCAAGGTTAAAAAATGAATGGCAGAATTTCCGACATTCTAACATTTACATCACGTTTTTTCGCAAAACCGCGATTTACGGGTTCAATACTGCCAAGCTCCCGCTTTTTGGGCAAAAAGATGGCGTCTCTTGCCAAAATAGACCCCGAAAGAATAACCATAGAGCTTGGCCCCGGAACGGGGTCTATAACCGCCCAGCTCATAAATTCAGGGCTCCCGCCAAAAAACCTTTATTGCGTGGAATTCGACCCTAAAATGTGCGAAATTATAAAGCGCAAGTTTCCGGAAATAAACGTGATAAACGCAAGCGCGGAAAATTTGGGAAAGCTGTTTGCAGGAAAATCTTGCAAAATATGCGCAATAGTTTCAAGCCTTCCGCTTTTGAGCCTTCCAAAAAATGTAACCGAAAAAATCTTAAAAGAATCCCAAAGTATTCTTCCGCAAGGCGCGCGCTTCATACAATTTACTTACAATTTAAACCGCGTTCCCGAAGCGGTGGGCTTTACTGAAATGCGCCCCGTGGAATGCGCAAAGGTTTATGCAAACCTGCCCCCCGCAAGAGTTGACGCGTTTGAAAAATTATGATGCGAAATTCCGACATTCCCCAAAAAGTCCTGAAAGGAATTTTGAACACAAAAGGCGGAATTTCTCCGTTTCCGATTGCGAAAGTCTTGCGCAAATACACCAAGGAAAAAGCCGTCGGCGACTTGCGCGCGGGCATAAGCGTTGCGATGCTCTCTTTTTCAATGAGCATTGCATACGCGATGATTGCGGGGCTTCCCATAAGCTACGGGCTTTTCGGTTGCATTGTCGCGGCCTTTGTCTCGCTCGTGTTTTCATCGTCGAGATTTATAATGTTCGGTCCTAGCAACGCGTCGGCAATAATGCTTATGAGCGCGTTCGCCTCGCTCGGGCTTGCCGATGAAAACCAACGCGTTGCGGCGGTGGCGGCGATAGTCATATTGGTCGGAGCATTCTTGATATTCGCGAGTATTTTCAAGATTACGAACTTCGTGCGATATGTATCCCGAACAGTGGTTACGGGCTACATATCGGCGGGCGCGCTCCTAATAATGTCAAACCAGATAAAAAGCGCGCTTGGCATAACCACGATTGAAAACCCTTCGGGAAAATTCGTGGAAGGAACAATCCAAACATTTCGGCATATCCAAGACGCGAACTGGCAGGCAATCGCGCTCGCCTTAATTGCGATAGCAACGCTTTTTGCCTGCAAAAAATTTTTTAAACGCCTGCCTGCGCAGGCAGTGGCATTGATTGCGACATCGGTTTTGTGCGCAATGCTAAAAGACACCCTCGACATAAATGTAGCATATGTAAGCTCGGTAAGCGTTGGTGATTGGAAAGTTTCCATGCCTAATTTCGAGGGTCTTGATTTGAGGGGGCTGATTGTCGCCTCTTTGGCCGTAGCCCTGTTTTGCGTTATAGAATCCACTTCGATAGGCAAGAGCCTCGCGGCAAAAAACGCCGAAAGGCTCAACACAAACCAGGAAATTTTTTCGCTCGGAATGGCAAATCTGTTTGCGGGATTTTTCTCGGGGACGGTTGAATCAGGCTCTCTGACCCGCTCGGCGGCGGGGGCGGACGCGGGCACAAAAACAACCGTCGTCAACTTTTTCAGCGGTCTTTTTATGCTTCTTGGCGTTTTGATTTTCGGCAATTTGATTGGCTATATTCCGCGCCCCGCCCTTTCGGGGGTGATAATCGTGCTTGCTTTCACGCTGTTTAACAAAAGGACGCTGAAACTTGCTCTTTGCAGTACGAAATCCGATACGGCAGTCTTTCTCCTGACTTTTTTCACCGGCATAATAAGCTCGCTTGACGACGCCATTTATGTCGGCGTATGCGCGTCAATACTGCTGTTTTTGAAGAAGGCAAGCTCTCCCGAAGTCATAGAACTCGACATAGGAGACGACGGCAGGGAGAAAAAGAAATCCGACAAGGACAAATCGACTGAAATTTCAATCGTGCACGTAGGCGGCAATCTGTTTTTCGGTGCAAGCGAAGTTTTCCAAGACCAAGTACGCAGAATTTGCGAAACTCCGAATTTGAAAGTTCTGCTTCTAAAACTCGGCAATGCCATAAATTTTGATGCCACGAGCGCGGGAGACATCGCGGAGCTTGCCATACAAATGCAAAGAAGAGGAGGCGTTCTACTGCTTTGCGAAGTACAGCCTGAAATTGCGGGCATACTGAAAAATTCTGGGACTCGAAACATAGTCGGAGCGGAAAATATCTTCGCATACACTCCCGAAAACACCACGCTTTCAACCGCACTTGCGCTCCGCCGCGCAAAAAAATATCTGGACTTGAAAAATTCCGAACTGCAAATTTTGGTATAACTGTACGGCAAAAACTGCGGAAAATGCCATCGGCGAAACCCTAAAAACAGCAAAGAAGCCGAGCTTGCCAAATAAAAAAAACATGCGGGATACATATCCGCATTTTTAACGCAAAAAAAGTGTTTAACAAAAAAGGATTGCCGAAAATCAGCAATCCCGTTTCTAAAAAAGCACAAAACTACTTTTCCTCAATTTCCTCCGCATCCATCAGTGCAATGAGCTTGTCCGCGCGCTCAACCGCAATGTGAATGTTCTGGCAAATATTTTCCTCTCCAATTATTTCGGCAAGCCCCGATTTATATATCATCTGCAAGGGCTGGGAGTGAGTCCCCGAAAGCAGGAGGATTGCGCCGGTTGCGCGTATCTTTGAATGCAGGCGTTCAAGCGCGTTTATCGCCGTTGTGTCGAGTGCCATAACCGTGCGCATTCTAAGAATTACGACTTTCGGCGGAGTTGCGTTGCCACGCAAAACGCCGTCGAGCTTGTCCGCCGCGCCAAACATCAGCGCGCCGAAAACGCGGAAAATCATTACCCCGCGAGGAATATTGTAGCCTTCCAGACTTTCGAGATTTTCCAAATTTTCGACTTGGCGGTCAAAGGCGTCGATATGGGTGGAATCCGCAATTCGCCTTATGAACAGGAATGCCGCAAGAAGCATTCCGACTTCAACCGCGATAGTGAGGTCGAAAATCACGGTTAGCGCAAAAGTTATGATAAATACCAACGCGTCGCTCTTTGTCATTTTGTTTATGACCAAAAATTCGCGCCAGTCGCCCATATTGTAGGAGACGACAAACAAAATAGCGGCAAGGCAGCTCATCGGAATATACTTTGCGCAAGGCGCGAACACGAGCAGGATAACCAATAGCGTGATGGAGTGAATTATGCCCGCAATCGGGGTTTTTGCGCCGTTTTTAACGTTTGTTGCGGTTCTTGCAATCGCGCCCGTTGCGGGGATGCCGCCGAAAAGCGGAGAGACGATGTTTGCGATGCCCTGCGCCATAAGCTCTTGGTTGGAATCGTGCTTGTCCTCAATCATACCGTCCGCAACCACCGCCGACAAAAGAGATTCTATTGCCGCCAAAATCGCTATCGTAAGAGACGGAACTATCAGCCCCTGCAAGTCAGCCCATTTAAATTCCGGCATCGAAAACGCAGGCAAAGAATCGGGAATGCCGCCAAAAGTTGAGCCTATCGTTGCGATTTCAAGCCCCGTAATGCTTGCAAAAAGCGTGCCTACAACCAGCGCAACAACAGAACCCGGAACGCGCTTTCTCCACTTGACGGGCCAAAACAAAATGGTGCATATTGAAATTGCCGCAACAAGGGTCGTCCGCCAGTCAATGGTGTTGAGTGCGCCGAATATCGCCTCCATTTTGCCGAAGAAGTCCGACGGCATATTTTCGATTTCAAGCCCGAAAAAGTCTTTTATCTGGGTCGAAAAAATAATCACGGCAATGCCGTTCGTAAAGCCGATTGTTACGGGTCTTGGAATGAATTTTATGACAAAACCCATCTTCATCACGCTCATTATGACAAGCATGACGCCCGCCATCATCGTGCAGATTAAGAGAGCCTGCATTCCGTATTTTGCCACAACGCCCGATATTATCACGACAAACGCACCCGTAGGCCCGCCAATCTGAACCTTCGAGCCGCCGAATGCGGAAATTATGAAGCCCGCGACAATGGCGGTAAATATGCCCGCCTCAGGCTTGACACCGCTTGCGATTGCAAAAGCCATTGCAAGAGGCAGAGCCACAATGCCCACTATAACGCCTGCGCCCAAGTCGGAAAAGAACGCATTTAAATTGTATCCGCGCAGGGTATCCAAAAGTTTCGGGCGGAATTTGAAGGGAATATGAGGATTTGGTATTTCCATTTGCTTAACCTATTCTTCGATTTTGAATGAGGTAAAGCCTCTTTTTTAAATAGCCAAATTAAAGGCATTGCAAGAAAAAAACAAAATATCCGCCAAAAGCAGCTGAAAAAGTGACAAAAAAAACTCCCGACGAAAAATCGGGAGTTTTTCAAAGCTTCGCAAAAAATTACATATTACCGCTTAAAATAGCGCGCAACTTTTCTTGAAAATCAATAATGTCCTCCTGAGAGGGGCGATAGTCTTCCGCCGCTCCGCCAAGATGGAGCCTTCCTTCCGCGTCTAACTCCCAAGTGGCTTGCACCCCGTCGGAAAATGTCACGTTGCCGCCGGTCAAAACCCCCGGCCTTTGCACGGGATTTACTTCCACAGTAACACCGCCCTGCTTCGGAGTTTCAGTCTCGGCAGGCTCCGGTTTTGCTTCCTCTTTTGCCTCCGTCTTTGGGTCGCGCATCGTCAAATCCAAATCGTCAACCAAAAAGCGGACGTCCATGTAAGTCATTTTCACATTGAACTTTTCGCTTAATAGTTTTTGGACATCGACAAGTTTCGCGCCGTCGTTTATCCATTGTTTTACGGCTTCTTTTTGTTCTGAAGATAATTCCATATAAATATATTATTCGGCAGGCTGAACCATAAATGAAATCTTCCTTGTGGTCGTCGTGCCGTATTTCATTCGCAACTCTTTGAATCTCTGCTGTTTGTTTTCTCCTGAAAGATTGCGTATTTCCTGCGCCCCGATATCGGAAATGAAAGTCATTGAAACTTCCGCAAAAGCGAGAAATCCGTTTTCCACTTCATTTGGCATTATGTAAGATTTTCCGCCGCCGCTTGTGCGCTGATAGAGTTTGCCGTCAATATAAAGCTTGTCGGCAACCGTAAACGGGGTTCCGGGTTCGATGTAGGCGATTTCGTAAGGGCTTTCATACTGCTTTACTTCTCCTTCCTTCGGATACATCACGGCAAAGGTTACTTGGAAGTCCACAATGTTTGAAGCGATGAAATTTTCGGGAGACAAAACCCAGCTTTTCAAGTCGATGCCCTTTGTGTAATAACCATCGTCAGACAATACGGAACATGTCCCGTTCCAAAAACGCTGCAATGCGTTTTCAACCGTATTCATGTTCCCCTGGGCTTCACCCAATGCTTCTTCAAAAGTGGATCTCGAATCAATGACAGCGCGGTACAAGCCGTAAAAAGCGTTCGGCTGTCTTGAATTGCTGCCTTCATTCGCGGAACCGGTGCGGAACGGGCTTTTGTAGCTCATCTGGTATTTTACCGCGCAAATGCTGCCTGCAATCGGAGTTCTTTGTGTTGACTTTGTCATAAGCTGCTCGGCGTCAAAACGCGGGCGGACATAAGTCGGGGAAAAGAACATAATTTGCGGAGGACGCAGTGGAATGCCGCCAAGCCTTGCCCCCGTAAGCATGCCGACATTGTTGGGATACGAAACTTGCAACCAAGCCTTGCCGTCGCGCTTTAGTATCATGCTCTGCATGTCCTGCTGGATGAAATCTGCGAGAGAGTCGCCTTCGTAAAAGCCCTCTATTTTGCCCGCCGATTCGTTCCAAGACCTCAATACGTCGCTGACAGCGAGCAAAACCGCGCCCAAAATAATGACCATAATGGTTGCCGCGGCCAAGACTTCAATCAAAGTAAACCCCTTGCGCGCCTTAAAATCGTTTGTCTGTTTAGGCATAAAACTACCTCATTTTTATTGTTAAGTCGGAATGGATGCGCCGCTGGTTGTTCTGCTCTTCGTCTCCGCTTCCAATTATGATGTCGTTTACGGGATCAACCAGCACGTCAACAGTTATCGGGAGAAAAGCTTCGCCGTACATATCAGCAGAACTCGGCAACGGGCCGCCGTTGTATTCCGCATCGGGAGAAGCCAATTCCGTATGGCAACCCACAAGCGCGTCTTCGTTCAATTTCAAAATCACGCGGTAAATATTGCCTTCGGTGCGCTTCAACTCCTCGCTGTTCGGAGGCTCTCCAACCCTTCTGCCCTTGTCTTCCGAAGAAACGCAGACAAGCGACGGATCGTCAACTTCGTCGTCATTTGCATATTCGTCCCAGAAATAAATAACATAATCCTGACGCGGATTGCGCACCCAAGTGTAAACTTGGTCAAATGCCTTCGACTTCAATATGACCTCCAAGTCTGCGACAATGGAAATCGCCTTGCTCGCAGCCCTAACTTCGGCAACCTTTGTCGAAATTGCCGACAACAACCCAATCAGCGCGGTAAGCGAAACCGACAGTACGCCTATTGCAATCATGACTTCCACGAGGGTGAAAGCCCTTTTCTTCAAATTTTTAAGTTTCAAAATCATTGGAAAGTTCCTTCAATTTCAGCATAATCGGAAAATCCTACGCACTTGCCGCTCTTGACGACTCTAAAACCTAAAATGTCGTAGGGGTTCGACTGCACATACTTGCCCGATGCGTTCAGTGCGCCTGTCGCGACAACAATCTGCGCGCTCGGATTTTCAGACAAACCTTCGGGAGAAAATTCATAGCAATACCAGTCTCCGTTGCCCTCGCCCATGCTTTGCGGCTTTCTGCTGCCGAAGTTGGATATGCCTACTATGCTCGGAGCCCCCGTTGTTCCGTTGCGAAAAGTGCTGTACATAAGCCTTTGACCTTTAAAAGTTTCAGGAAGAGTTGCATAGGCATTATATTCGCCCGAAGTCGGAACGAAGAAAACGCCTTTCGGGAGCATAATCGCGTTTGAGTAGGAAGCCCAGCCAAGACTGTTGCCGTCCTCGTCAAAATATTCGTAAACCAACCCTACCTGACGCAATTTTCTCGTCAAGTCGTCGCCCTTGTAAATCAAAACCCTTGAACGCGCGTTTTTGGAGCATGACAAGAGCCTCGCTTCCTCAAACGCCGACATAAGCTGCTGCTGTGCGGTGCGCAAAGACTGCTTGCCCGAATTCCAGTTGACAAGCATCACGCTGCCCGATCCGATGAGAGCGATGATTGAAATGACAACCAAAAGCTCTATCAAAGTGAATGCTTTTTTTGTTCTTTTTAACATAGAAATATATTAGTTTACCAAGAGAACACATCGTCAGCCTCGTAGTCCGCGCCCGCCTTGGTTTCGTCCTTTTTAAGAGTGAAAATAATGACCGACTTGCGGACGCCCGAAGCAACATCGGGAACGATTTCCTTAAATTCCTCGGCGGAAATGCCGTCGGAAACCAAAGGATAGCCCTTGCGTATCTGACCCGCGCCAGTCTTGTCAACACAAATGTAAATATTGGGATTTCCAAAAGGATCGACAATCTTCCAAGAATTGTCCTTCTTCTGCAAGACAGTGCTGTCGAAAGTAAAGAAAGAGCGCATGCGGCGGTTAAACTTCTTTCTGTCGGCGTCCGACAAGTTGGAGCCGTCGATGTTCCTGCCGGTGAGAGATTTTATGAGATTTTCCGCATTGTTGCCGTCAGCGAGGTTGACACGCTCCTTTTCGACCAAAAATTCGGGATAAAATCCGTACTCCGTCTTAAACTGGTCAATTGCGCCAGCGAGCTGAACCATGAAAGTTTTTGAAGTGCTGCGCTTCGCCTTGTTGCGTGCGCCCGCGATTGCAGGCATCAAAAGACCCGCCATAACGGCGATAATCGAAATGACAATTAAAAGTTCGACAAGAGTAAATGCGTTTTTCTTTTTCATAATCGGGTTTTTATAATGGGTTAATTCTAAGATATTTTCAACAAATTTTTTTAAGTGGAAATCAATCCCAACCATAAACGATATTGTCCACGTTTTTCACGTTCGAGCGGTAGTCGTCTTCATTAGGCATGATTCCGTTGGAGAACATCGACTGCACTTCGGCGGATTCCCCGTCTTCGCCCATGCTCATGAGGAAAAACGAAGTCCCCTCCCACGCACCGATAGATCCTACCATAATCGAAGTGTCGTAGTAGTACAAATATGGATTGCCCCATGGATCGATAAAGGCGTTTCTGTCGTTATCGTAATTGGAGACGGGAGCATCGGGGTCTGAGGGGTCGCCAATGCGCATCAAAGTAACGTCCAAAAGCGGCTTGTAGTCAGATTCCTTGTCAACATCAATGAATTTCACTTGCCTGTCCTCCACTTTCATGTAAGACTGCCCCGCAAGGCATTTGTAAAGCCTGCGCGCGCAGTTTTCAACACCGCCTTTTGCGCTTAGGCGCGGATAGTCGTTGTACATTCCCTTGAAAGCGTCAAGCCCGACCGCGATTGCCGCCATGTCCGCGGCGGCTCTCGAACGCCCCTGCGCCTGCGTCACGGAATCCGCAACGCGCGTTGTCAAAGCCGCAAGCACCGCAATTATTGCGATGACTATGAGAATTTCAACCAATGTAAACGCGCGTTTTGCGCGATTTTCGGGAGTAAAAAGGATAGTCTTTTTCATGTATGGACAAAAGTTTGATATATGATTTAATGTTTGTCAAGAAATTCGGCATTTCAAAAAAAATTCATTTTTCCACGCGTCGGCTAATTTTAATCTTTAAAAGGAACAAAATTTCGCCAATATAAAAAACATCATGATAGCAGATGTATTGGCAGAAAGATACGCCTCCTCGCAAATGAAAGATATTTGGAGCGCGGAAGGAAAAATTTTACTCGAACGCGAACTTTGGATTGCCGTTATGAAGGCACAAAAGGAGCTGGGCTTGGATATTCCGCAGGAAGCGATAGATTCTTACGAAAGAGCAAAGTCGAACATAAACGTCGCCTCAATCAACGCCCGCGAAAAAATCACGCGCCACGACGTGAAGGCGAGAATCGAGGAATTTTGCGACTTGGCGGGCTTTGAACACATCCACAAAGGAATGACAAGCCGCGACCTGACCGAATGCGTCGAACAGCTGCAAGTTTACAAGTCGCTAAAACTCGCGCAGATGAAAGCAGTGGCGTCTCTTGGCGCATTCAAGGCTTACGCGGAAAAATACGCCGAATATCCGTACGCGGCGCGCACACACAACGTAATCGCACAGCTTACGACGCTCGGCAAACGCTTCGCAATGTTCGGCGAAGACCTCTTGCGCGCAGTTTGCGGGCTTCAACAGCTTATCGACACCTATCCCGTGCGCGGGCTGAAAGGCGCAATCGGCACCCAGCTCGACCAGCTCACCCTCTTTAACGGGGACAAGAAAAAGGCATTGAAGCTCAATGAACTTGTCCTCGAACACCTCGGCATTTCAAACTCGTTCGGGGCGACAGGGCAAGTCTATCCGCGCTCGCTCGATTTTGAAACGGTGGCGGCGGTGTACCAACTGGCATCCGGTCCTTCCTCATTTGCAAAAACCCTCCGCATAATGGCGGGCCACGAACTCGCGGGCGAAGGCTTTGCAAAGGGGCAGACAGGCTCTTCGGCAATGCCGCACAAAATGAACTCCCGCAGCTGCGAACGCTTAAACGGCTTCCAGGTAATCATAAGGGGCTTCATGGAAATGGCGGCCTCCCTTGCGGGCGACCAGTGGAACGAAGGCGACGTCTCCTGCTCTGTTGTGCGACGTGTGATGCTTCCCGGAACTTTCTTTGCAATCGACGGGCTTTTTGAGACATTCCTCACAATTTCAAGGCAAATGGAAATAAACGAAGCGGTAATCGACGCTGAAAAGGAAAAGTATATGCCGTTTCTGCTCACGACAACCGTGATGATGCAGGCGGTAAAAAACGGCATCGGAAGAGAAGACGCCCACGAAGTCATAAAAGAGCATGCCGTTGCCACTTTGCGCGACTTGCGCGCGGGCAAAATCGTCAAAAACGATTTGCTTGAACGACTCGCAAACGACAGCCGAATGCCGCTTGATCTTCCCGCGCTCCAAAATATTTTGGAAAAAGGCAAAAGCGAAACAGGCATGGCAAAAGCGCAAGCCCTCGACTTTGCAAAGCGCGTGGAATGCTGGCTGAAAAAATATCCCGAAGCCGAAAGCTACGCCCCCGCCCCCATTCTCTGATTTGCAGATGTTTGAAGTTTTAAATACAGAGCAAGGCGCAAGAAGGGGCGTTTTAACGACTCCGCACGGCAAAATCCAAACTCCGATATTTATGCCCGTCGGCACGCAGGCAACGGTTAAATCCCTTACGCCCGCGCAGATAGAGGAAACGGGAGCGCAAATAATCCTTTCAAACACCTACCATCTGAACATTCGCCCGACATCAAAGCTAATCGAAAAATTCGGGGGACTGCACGGCTTTATGAGATGGAACAAGCCCATCTTGACCGACAGTGGCGGCTTTCAGGCGTTTTCGCTTTCAAAACTGCGCAAAATCACCGAGGAAGGCATAACGTTTAAATCGCACTTAGACGGCGCAAAACTCTTTCTCTCACCCGAAAGTTGCATGCAAATCCAAAAGGAGCTTAACAGCGACATCCGCATGGTTTTGGACGAATGCATACCCTACCCATGCGAAAAGCGCGACTGCCTGAAATCGGTTGAGCGCACTATCCGCTGGGCAAAACGCTGTAAGAAAATCCATGACAGCTTTGCCGACGGCAACCTCACTTTCGGCATCGTGCAAGGCGGAATTTACGACGACATTCGCAAAATGTGCGCCGAAGAGCTTTCGCAAATGGATTTCCCGGGATATGCAATCGGCGGAGTGAGCGTCGGAGAACCTGAGGAAGAAATGTTAAAACAAGTTGACGCTTCCACAAAATACCTGCCCGAAAACAAACCGCGCTACGTTATGGGAGTCGGAACACCCGTCCAACTCTTAAAAATGATTGCGCTCGGCGCAGACATGTTCGACTGCGTAATGCCGACAAGGCTCGCGCGCCACGCCAACGCATTTACCGTTAACGGCGTAATAAACCTGAAAAATTCGCGCTTTAAAGAAGACCATTCGCCAATAGACGAAACTGTCCAAAGCTATGCGTCAAACTTCACGAGAGCCTATATAAGACACCTCGTGGTTTCAAATGAAATGCTCGCCTGCACCCTGCTTTCAATCCATAATATTTCATTCTTTTTGGACTTGATGCGACAGGCGCGCGAACACCTTGAAATCGGCGATTTTGCCGAATGGTCAAACTTCTGGATAAGCCGCTATAACTCAGGCGAAAAACAATAAATAGCCGCCGCAAGCACGCCCCGCAACTTTTGATTATGGCACATTTTCAACCGCCGCTTGCAAAATGCAAACGGCGTTTTTTTGTTTCCGCCAACCTTTCAGCAATTCATATTTATAAAAACTACGCCCGTTAGTTTAGTTAAAGAAATCCGCCGCGTCGGATTTAGAGATTTGCGACATATTGACGTATCGGGAGCGGAGAAGAGATAGGTCGCGGTGCCCCATATTGAGCTGGAGTCGCGGAAGGTCGGAGTATCTTTTCGCAAAGTAGCTTGCGTAGGTATGTCGAAGAACGTCCTGAACCCACACGCCTTTGAATCGGGACGCAAAGTTTTTTTCTTTGTTTCGTAGTAAAGATTAAAGCCGTTAGCAAAAGACATTTCGTTTATTCTGAAATTAGCTTTTCCAGTTTCGATGATTTTCGTACAAAATTGAGCTTCGGTTAAATTTGAGCCTTTCGGCATAAAATCAAGAACGCTTCTTATGAGCCTTACAGCGTCAACAAGAGTTAAGTTTGTACCGTTTAAAATTGCTTTTGCGATGTCGTTTTCGTGTGTCATGGTATTTGGAATACTGTATGTGTTTTTATGTGGATAAGAGGTTGATTATAAGTATGTTGTAAATTGTAATGTTTTTAGGATTTTAAAATTCGCGCATTTTTTCATTTATCCTTAAAAGATAAAATCTTCAAAAGCATCAAATAGTTCCAAAATAAAATTGAACATTTTATTTGACGTGAGTATTCCAAATACTGTATAAATACCGTTTTTTTAAATATAAAAACAAAATGAAAAAATATTTAACAATATTGACCGTTTTTATCGTTGGATCTGTTTTTGCAGAAATAAATTTTTCCAATCAAGACTTGACCGGAAGAGAATTTTCCAATCAAGACTTGACCGGAAGAGATTTTTCCAATCAAGACTTAACCGATGCACGTTTTTACGATGTGAATTTGACCGATGTGTCTTTTTATGGAGCAAATCTAACAAATGCCATATTTTCTTCCAATAATTTACAATCTAAATCGGTGTTGGGAAACGCAAATTTTACTAATGCTATAATAAAAGGAGCTCAATTTAATGCGTTTGATGTTTCTACGGGGGAATTTCCATATGGCAATGAGAAATCATCTTTAACATTGGAACAGCTTTATTCCACTGCCAGCTATAAAAATAATGATTTGTGCGGAGAAACGGCGAATACCGCAACCACATTTATGTCGCAACGTTTTAATAATGCAGATTTTGATGGATTCAATTTAAAAAATGTAAATTTTATACATACCGATCTTGCAAACGCAAAATTTAATAACGCCATAATAAATGGAACTGTTTTATATGGATCTAATTTTTCAGTCGAACAACTTTATTCCACTGCCAGTTATAAAAATAAGGATTTATCTGATTTAATTTTTCATAGATATCAAGAATATCATGCTGTTTTAAATTTATCGGAACAAAAGTTGTCCAATTCGGAATTTTATGATTTTGAAAATATAATAGTTTCAGATGCCTTGTTTGAATCTTCCTCGTTTTTTAACAGTAAAATTTTCTTGGAAAAAAACTCTATTGTTCTGAATATAAAAAATCTAAAATCTCCCGCAATTACTTTATCGGATGAATCGTTCTTCAATCTGTCCGACGGTAAACTTATCATAAATTTAACAGATGAATTTGTATTAAATGATAAGGAAATAAATGTAATGTCTTGGGATGACGGAACTACCATAACAGGTTTCGATAAATTAGTAAAAGGCGAAAATCTGATTTTAAAACAAAATGGTCTTGAATTTAATGACGACTTTTGGTCTTTTGAAGTTAGATCGGACGGGTTGTATATTTCGGTTCCCGAACCCTCTACTTACGCAGCGATATTCGGCGCGCTTGCTCTTGCTTTTGCAGCGTACCGCAGAAGAAAGTAGCGGATAGGTAAAAGTTATATTGCAAAAACGCACGATTAATTTACACCGTGCGTTTTTTATATATTTGTTTTTAGCGAGTATTACCAATATCGAACAACCTGAAAAAGAATCTGAGCTTCAAACTTCTACCCAAATTTTTTAGATAGATCCGCGAATAACTTTAATGGGACTTATATACAACGCTAACCCAAACGGCGCAAAGAAAAAACTTTGCGCCGTTTTTTGTGGAAATATCACGGAAAAATTTAAATCACATTGAAGAGAGGATGACGCCGTTAAAAAAGAGCCCCAATAGCCCGATTATGAGCGAAAGGATGAAAATTTGCGCCGCAAGTTTACCCCTGCCAGATTTCGCAAGAAATATGCAGTAGAGAAAAGAACCCGCCATTGACGCCATCGACAAAAATGAAAGCCCCGCAAGCGCATAGCCGAATATGGCAAATTCAAACTCTCCCGCAGTCCCGTTTTCTTTTGCAAATTCCGCTTCAAAATCGAATTCTTCGGCGGAATTATCGAGCTTTTGAAGCAGGTCGCCAACGCTTATGAATTTGCCCGATTTAAGCCTGACGCCGTGCAAATACCCGATTGTCCCGCGCGCGACTTCATCGCGCAGTTCGCCTGCGTCAAATTCGCCGACAAATTCTCCCTTCCAGTAAACATTGAACTTTTGCATGGCGTTATTTAAACGAGGGGAATTTATTTGAAATGCGGCTTATGCCTTCCCTGCAAGTTTGCGATGTCGGAAATATGTCCTGTGCGCGAAGGTACAAGTTCAACGCTTCGATAAATTTGCCTGATTTTTCGGCAAGCCGCGCCTTGTCCAAAATCTGCACATATCCCGCAACTGACGGGGCAAGAGACGCCATGGCGCGCGCCAAAATCGGATCGGCGGCATCGATTGCACGCGCCTTTTCCAACAGCTCCCACGCGACGTATGAATTGCCCTGCAAGCCCAACTCCTTTGCCTGTGCAATCAAAAAGTCTATTTGCGAAACGTTTGAAACGATTTCTTTCAACTTTGCGATTTTTTCGGGATTGTCGCGCAAGGCGATGCCGAATTCAGCCGCGTTATCCATAATTTCGCGGTAGTTTTGGCGTTCCAAAAGCTCGTCGAACCTTGAAATATATTTCGACGCCCCGACAGACATTTTCATTACTTCGTCCGTAAATTTGTCAAGTTCGGGGTTGAGGGGCCAGATTTTGGCGGCTTCTGTTATCGAAGCTTTTGCGGATTCCAAATTCCCCGCGAACGCGGAGGCGCGCGCTTCCATTATCTTCAAGTTTGACGCCTGTTTTGCGATGCGGATTTTTGAGTACGCCTCGTGGGACGGGAAGTCGTCAGCGAGAGCGGAAATTCTTTTAAGAGCCTCTTCTATCGCCGCCAAGTCGCGATTGTCCGCCAACGTCTTAACGAGGATTGCGTCGCGGTAAATTTGATGGAGAACCTTCTTTTTTTCGAAGTCGAAAGCCCGCACGCTCGGCTCGTTTTCGCCAAGCATGAAAGTTTCCATTAAGCGCATCAAAGCGGTGTACCTCTGCCCCGAATCGTAAAGGGTGTTTACGGTAATCATACCCTCGCGGACGTCGTTTCGCGCCTCTGTTGCAAGGCTTTCCATGAGGTCGTTTGTGGGCAGAATGTTGGATACGGGGTAGAAATTTGCAAACTCTTCTTTCCCGACTTCAAAGTTTTGCGCCCCGCCCTTGTAAATATGCCTGTAAAAATAGGCGGAGATATTCGCGTGCTGGAATTTGCGCGCAAGCAAGAATGTCATTGTCTGCGACTGGAATTGGAGTATCGACTGCGCCCCGACGGCGTTTCTTTCCGCCTCTTTCAAAGTTTTTTTCGCGACTTTTTCGGC
Source organism: Intestinicryptomonas porci (assembly GCF_033971905.1). Lineage (NCBI taxonomy): Bacteria > Pseudomonadati > Verrucomicrobiota > Opitutia > Opitutales > Intestinicryptomonadaceae > Intestinicryptomonas > Intestinicryptomonas porci. The sequence continues at coordinate 188,812 of NZ_JALBUT010000002.1, read as the reverse complement.
ATACGCTTTCGAGGCGAACGCAAGCTTATTCACGTTTGTGGGAACGGCAACCACGCGCTTGTCTTTCGTTGTGGACATGGCGCGCTTTTGCGCTTCGTAATTATCCATGTTGGCCTTGCGCTCCATCTGGTCGAGGACGCGCTCCGCGGAAGATTTTTCGTACCCCGCCTGCGCCTCGCGCACCTTCGCCTTTTCGTATTCGACTTTCATTCTCCACGCCTGATAGACGCAGTTTGCGATTGCAATGCAGCCGTCGTTATCAATGTCGTATTCCGCGGCATCGTAGAGCTTTGACCACGCGCTGCGAATGACTTCGGGGGAAATTTCGTCGTTTGCGGGGGATAGCGCGCCTGTAATTTCCTTTAAAATCTTCTGGTAGGAATCGAAATTTTGGTCGCGCAAATCCATTGCGAGATAGCGTTCAAAACGCGAGCGCACCACGCGCGAAGAACCCAAGTCAAAAGTTTTTCCCTTCCACTTGAACTGCCCGTTTTCAAAATCTATGCTGTCGCTTTCAACGTCGAAAAGCTTGTCCTGCGTGCGTTCAAGCGTGCCGCTGTCAAGGCTCGTCGAAGGAGCCAGAGAAACGGAAGTGTTGTTCGTTGCGGGAGCAATTTCGGTCTTTTGAGACTGCGTTTGGACGTTTCCGTTTCCCTGCGACTGCGGAGAAATTGCAGACGGAGATACGGACGGCGTTTGCGGCAAAATCTGCCCCTGCGCCGAAAAGGCGAACAAAACAAATATTGGCGTTATAAAAAAATGCTTCATTTAAAACTTCTCCAAACCCCTTGCAATTAGCGATCCGTCCTGCATAACCTCGACATCAAACCCGTATTTCTGCCCCGCCTGAATATTCTTGCCGACTTCAATCGGCACTATGACGGCGACCCTCGAACCGTCGGGAGTTCTGACGCACAAAAGCCTGCCCGCATTTTCCTTGTAGGCGAGTTGGGAATCCACCTGCGCCCTTAAAATATATTTGTTGCCGAAAAACGAAGCCGGATTTTCAACATAGGCGTCAACGGGAAACACTGCCGAATTTGCCGACGCCGATTTTTTGTAAAGAACCGACCCAAGCGCAAACGCAACCGCCAAAAGCGGTATGGCGACTGCGATTATAACGGGATTAAATTTGTTTTTCATACTTTTCTAAATTTGTTTTGGCAAAAGAAATATTTTCTAATTCCACTTTTTTTGATAACAGCCTTTAAGCACAAAAGCAATTCCAATTATTCCCTGCACTGCAAGGGCAAAGAGCGCAATGCTTGGCTTTGCAATCCACTCGTAAGACGGGCTTGTTTGGACAAACGCGTCGTAAAGGCGCGTGTCTTTCATTGAGGTCATGAAGCCCGCCCAGCCCCAATAGGAATTTATGAGCGGGCGGCAAATCCATTTCAGGCACTCGGGAAGCGCAAGCACAATCCCCGAAAGCGGAAGCTGAAACCCAACCAAATAAATCGAAACAATGTTCGCCTTGTCGGGCGATGAAAACAAGGCGGAAAAAGCAAGGCATACGAGGGTCATTGAAATGCAGACACCCGAAAGCACCGCCGCCTGGACTAAAAAACTGCCGGGGAAATCGCATATGAACTTGACAAACCAGCACATCCAGACGCCTTGAAAGAGCGCGATTATCGAAGTAAATATTATTTTTGAAAAAGCGTAAGCCCACGGGCGCAAGCCAAGCAGCCGCTCCTTTTCGTACAAATTGCGCTCCGCGGCGATTTCGCGCGCCGAATTGTTAGAACCCATCAGGGTAAGGAGAACAACCTGGAACAATATAAGCCCCGTCACCAATGTCGAAGTCTGCGCGGCTTCAATGGAAAAGCGCAAAGTCTCCCGAAGCTCCTCAACGCCGCCAAGCGAGCGTTCAAGAGCAAGCCCCCTTATTTGCGGAAGCCCCCCGAAAGCGAAAATCACGACAACTATGGGGAACCCGAAAGTTATCGCCATTGTCAAAAGAAGATAGCCAGAATCCCTGAAAAACAGCTTGAAGCGGCGCATCAAGAGAGTGAAAATCTGCGAAGCCGCGCTCGGGCGGGGAGGGCGCGACGGAAGAGACTTTGGGTCGCAATCCGCGCAAAAATCTTCAAGAGGCGGGCGTTTTTCAAGCCAATACTTTACGCCCTTTGCGTTCAGCGCGTCATAAAGGTTCAAGGGAGAATCTATTTCAAAGTGCCTGTTTAACTCTTTGGGAGAGCCTTGAAATACTACATGCCCTTCGTAAACCACCGTAACCAAGTCGAAATATTCGAGCTTTGCGAGGTTGTGGATAATGCAGATTACGGTTTTGCCGCCGTCGCCGCAAAACTTTTTAAGCATGTCCAAAATGGCGTTTTCGGAAAGAGGGTCAAGCCCGCTTGTCACTTCGTCGCAAAACATTGCGGGAGGGTCGGCGGCAAGCTCCAAGCCCAAGCCGATTCTCCGCAGTTGACCCCCCGAAAGGCTTTCGATGAATTTTTCGGAATGGGCTTCAAGACCTATTATTTTTAGAATTTTTTTCGCGCGCGTCGAAATTTTTGACAAGTCGCGCTCGCCTATTTTAAGCGCGCCTTCTATCGCCTCCAAAACAGTGAGCTTGGGATGCGCGCAGGTGAACTGGGGAGCATAGCCCACCCTGCCCGACAAAGACTCGCTTGAAAGAATTTCCTCCCCGCAAAAATACGACTTCCCCTCCCTCTCGACAAGGCGCATCATAGCCTTTAAAAGAGTGGTTTTGCCGCATCCCGATGGGCCTATCACGGCATTCATTGCATGCGGCTTGAAAGACAAGGTTGCATCGGACAAAATAGGCTCTGCGGAGCCGTCCACCCTCACCGTTAAATTTTTGCAGCTTAACATTATTTCTTGCGGTACAAATAAAAATCGTTAACATCCGTAAATATTCAAAAAATTTTTAAAAATTGCAACAATGAATGTAAAAATAATAAAAGTTCTGACAATTTTGCTTCTGCTTGCCCAGGCAACGCTTTTCGGGCAGCAAGGCACTTCTTTTGTAAAGACAAAGGGCGCACTGCAAAACAAGGCTCTCTGCGGCATAGAATTTTTAAACGAAACATCGGTTTATATAAACATAGCTTCCATCACTTCTATTTCCAAACAAATTTACATTGCAGGTCCATTGGAAGTTCGCGAATTTTCAATCGACACAAACGGCAATTCGCAAATAAGGATTTACCACGCAAGCCCAATCGACCCGCAAAACCAGATAAATACGGCAGCAAACAAGCTTCCAAACGAAATTGCATCAAGAGCGAAGCCGCACATCGAAACCGCCCTTGAAAAAGCTAATGCCGTAAAAGAAAAAGTGCCGTTTGCAAATGACGCCGAAAAAAATGCGGGGATTTCAAACGTATATAAAATCTACCCCTCCACAACGCACTCGAAAACCCTCGAATTTGCAGTGGCAACAAAAGAGGCTTTCGACTCGCTTTACAAGCAGTTTCAGGAAGCCTTTTCAAGCAACAAAAGCGAACTTTTAAGCTCAACTTTATTTAAGGAAATATAAAAATGAACATAAACATATTCAAATTTCTGCCTATTTTCGCCGCAAGCGCGGTCGTAAACGCAAGCGAAACATCTCCCGCAGTGGGCGACATCGTAAGAATGGGACAGCAAAGCTACATGATAGTTTTCGACTTCAATTCCTACCCGAAGTACGAAGAGTTCCAACGCAACGTCCAAATAATGAAGGCGACGGACGCCACGATGAAGTCTCTTAAAGAGCAGATAAAAAAAGAAACCGACGCGCAGATAAAAAAATCCCTCGAATTGAAATTAAAACAAATCGACGGAGAATTTCAGGCAAACGACAAGACGATGGTGGGCGGATACAACTTTTCAAGCAACCGCCAGTATGTCGTATTGTTCTTAAAGACAAACATATGCGTTCCGATTTCCCCCGAGGAATATTCTTCGTACACCTTCAAGGACGGCACGAAAATCAACCCCCTCGAAATCGTCACAAAATCCGGCAAGCACTTTTACCGCAAAAGCACTGTCGAAGGGTTTAAGGCAAACGACGAATTTCAGCGCGCACTGCAATACTCCATGAAAACGCGCAATGAAATTGCCTCCCTGCGCAAGCAGCTTGAAACTTCGACAGATGTGAACGAGCTTGCAAAAATATCCGAAAAAATCGCCTCTTACGAGAAAGCCTTGAAAGAAAGCGAAGACGCGATGAAGGAAAAGTACGAAATGGGAAGCGGGCAATACATGATTGAGATTGAAAAATCCAAGCTCCTGCTCCTGCTAACCCCCGAAGAGTTGGCAAAACTTGAAGCGGAGCGGACGTTGAAAAAACAAGAAAAAAATTAAAACCGCCCTCCGAAAAACGCCTATTGACCTCGGGCGTTTTTTTTGCAAATTTATGCGCTTTGACTTTGAAAAATGGACGCTTCTATACTCGATTACAATCTTCCCAAAGAGCGAATAGCCCAACTGCCCGCGCAAAAGCGCGATAATTCAAAACTGCTTGTTTTCAGGCGCGAAACGGGAGAAATCGAACATCGCCGATTTTCCGAACTCGGCGAAATTTTGCCGCATTCATTTTCATTTGTGCGCAACAATGCCGCCGTGCTGAAAGCGAGAATTTTCGCAACCAGAAAAAGCGGCGGCTTTGTTGAGTGCCTGCTTCTTTCCCCCGTAGAAAACAACATATGGCAAGCGATGCTGCGCCCGGGCAAGAAATTGCCCGTCGGGGCAAGCTTTTTTATAGATGGAATATTCAAGGCAAAAGTTCTCGAAAAATTCAATGACGGGCAGGCAATGGTGGAATTTGTCGAAAACAAGTTTTCAAACGTCGTCGAACTGTGCGAAAACATAGGCGCAGTTCCCCTCCCCCCTTACATAGAGCGCGACCAGCGCGCGCCGGACTACGACAGGAAATTCGACAACGAACGCTACGAAACTGTCTATGCCGACCCTTCAAGGCGCGTCGCGGCGGCGGCTCCGACTGCGGGACTTCACTTTACCCCCGAATTATGCTCGCGCCTTGAAAAAAGCGGAAACACTTTTTACGACATAACATTGCATGTCGGGCTTGGAACTTTCCAACCCATAAAAAGCGAAAGAGTCGAAGACCATAAAATGCACTCCGAAATTTATGAAATTCCCCCCGAAACCCTGCGCGTTTTGAAAGGCAGAAAAGACTTTAAAACGCTTATGGTAGGCACAACGTCGCTGCGCGCAAGCGAGGACTTTTGCAGAAAAAATCCGCAAGTTGATTTGGATAAACCCTACTTTGGCGATGCTTCGCTTTTCGTCTATCCGCCGCAAGAAATAATTTCCGCAGACGCCCTCATAACGAACTTCCACCTGCCGCGCTCAACTTTAATGTGCCTTGTCGGCGCGTTTCTGACGCCCGGAAAGCTTGGCGGAATTGAAAAGCTCAAAGAAATATACAAAATCGCCATTGAAAACGATTACAGATTTTTCTCATACGGAGACGCAATGCTTATTCTTTGAGAAATTCCGCCTTTTGCAAAATCGACATATCCTTAAATATTTTCTAAAATCTGCCGAAAAAAAATACTTAAAACCATGTTTTTATCCGCCCTACAAATTTCAATCACACCGGAAAATATCTTATTGATAGGCTCGACCCTGCTTTTTCTGAGCGTCATAGCGGGGAAATTCGGCTATAAATGGGGCGTCCCCGTCCTTCTGCTCTTCCTCGGAGTGGGAATGGCATGCGGCGTGGACGGCATAGGCGTCAAGTTCCAAAATCCTGCAATCGCCCAATTCATAGGAGTGATTGCCCTCAGCATCATACTGTTTTCGGGCGGCATGGACACGAAGTATGAAGACATAAAGCCCGTATGGAAAGAAGGCGTGATTTTGGCGACTTTGGGGGTGCTTTTAACGGCGATAATCACGGGCGGATTCATATACGCGCTCTCCCGCTTAATCGGCGGGGACTTCGAGCTTTCCATTCCCGAATCTCTGCTTCTTGCCTCCGTAATGTCTTCCACCGACTCCGCGTCGGTATTCTCGCTTTTGCGCTCGAAAGGGCTTAACATCGACCGCAAACTGCGCTCCACTTTGGAACTTGAAAGCGGAAGCAACGACCCTATGGCGTACATGTTGACAATTCTTCTTATACAGGTCATCACATCAGAGAGCTTTAACTGGGAAAAATCCGCAATCGATTTCATAATACAAATGTCGGTCGGCGCCACGCTTGGATGGGTTTTGGGAAGAGCCACGCTGTACGCGCTAAACAAAATAAACGTCGCAAACCAGTCTCTTTATTCGATTTTGCTTCTCGCGCTCATTTTATTCACCTTCACGATTACCGACACTCTCGACGGCAACGGATATTTGGCGGTTTACATAGCGGGCTTGGTCGTGGGAAACAACAAATTTTCGCATAAAAAAGCCATTACCTCGTTTTTTGAAAGCTTTGCATGGCTTTGGCAGATTGCGATGTTCCTCACCTTGGGGCTCTTGGTAAGCCCGAGCGAACTTCTGCCGATAGCGGTGTTCGGGCTTGCAATCGGGGCTTTCATGATACTTTTCGGACGCCCGTTAAGCGTTTTGTTCTGTCTTCTGCCCTTTTCAATCGGAAGGCCGCAAAAATACTACATAAGCTGGGTCGGGTTAAAAGGCGCGGTTCCGATTATTTTCGCGACATACCCGATGCTCGCAAATCTCGAAAAGGCAAACCTCATATTTAACGTTGTATTTTTCATAACAATCATATCCCTTTTGATTCAGGGAACGACTGTCGGATTTGCCGCAAAAGTCCTAAATCTCATAAAGCCGAACGAAATTTCATCGGACGAATTCGGCGTGGCGCTTTCAGAAGACATAAAATCAACTATGTCGGAAATTGTGGTATCCGAAAAAATGCTTGAAAACGGCAAGAGGCTGATGGACATGAGCATGCCCGAAAACACTTTGGCTGTATTGGTCAAAAGAAACGGCGCGTATTTCGTCCCGCAGGGCAACACGGAATTATGCGCGGGAGACAAGGTCCTCGTAATCTCCGACAACGCCGAAGAGCTTGAAAAGCTCTACAAGAAATTCGGCATCGAAAGCTTTAAGATAAATTAGCAGATGGATTTTGCGATTATTTTAATTTTAATACTTTCAAACGGAATATTTGCGATGTCGGAAATCGCAATAGTCGCCGCATCAAAATCAAAGCTTTCAAACGAAGCCAAAAAAGGAGGCAAAAGAAGCGCGCAAGCCCTGAATCTTGCGAAAAATCCCGACAAATTTTTCTCCACCGTCCAAATAGGCATAACGCTGATTGGAATTTTGACGGGCATATATTCGGGAGACGCGCTCGGCGAAAAATTCGCCAAAATTCTGTCAAAAACGCCTATCCCCGACGAATACGCCCTGTTTGCCGCAAAAGCGGCGATAGTCGTTGGCGCGACATTTTTTACGCTCGTCATAGGCGAGCTTGTGCCCAAAAGGCTTGGGCTTGCCTACCCCGAAAAAATCGCAAAAATCGCCGCAGTTCCAATGTCCGCCCTCTCGAAAGCGATGTCGCCATTCGTATTCGTTTTAAGCAAGTCAAGCGGCGCAATATGCAAAATTCTCGGCGTGGATTCGGCGCGAAACAAAGTGACCGAAGAAGAAATCAAAATGATGGTTGAAGAAGGGACGGAAAACGGGGAAATCCAAAAGATAGAGCGCAACATTCTAAACCGCGTGTTTTCGCTCGGAGACAGGTTCGTCTCTTCAATAATGACGCCGCGCAACGAAATCGTGCGGATTGAGGCGGACGCAACTGCCGCCGACATAAAGAATATCGTCTCAAAATTTCCGCACGCGGTCTATCCCGTCGCAAACGGCTCTTTGGACGATATTTTGGGAGTCTTGTACCTTGAAGATTTATTCGGCGAAATTGAAAACCCGTCATTCAACTTAAAAGACAAAATCTGCCCCGCGGTATATTTCCACGAAAACACAAAAGTGTACCATGCTCTCGAAGAGTTGCGTGCAAAACGCCAGAAATACGGCATAGTATGCAACGAATTCGGCGTTACGCTTGGCATTGCGACTTTAAACGACATAATAGACGCCCTTTTGGGCAATATGCCCGAGCTTGGGGAAGAACCTGAAATAGTGCAAAGGGACGACAATTCCTACTTGGTTGACGGGCAGTATTCTTTTTACGATTTTTCAATTTTCTTCAACCTCGACGAAAAGCCGCGCGACCAGTATAATACGGTGGGAGGCTTGATTTTGGCGCAACTTGGCAGAATTCCCAAAACGGGAGAAAAGCTGAAATGGAAAAATTTTGTGTTTGAAATCGTCGATATGGACGGAGCGAGAATAGACAAAATACTCGCCAAAAAGACGGAATTAAAGAAAGATGCGGAAGCCGCTTTTTGAAAATCCGCACCACTTAACGAAAAATTCACATTTGCCTTATAATATTTAAATACAGCGGACTTATCATTGCCCTCAAATTTCAGCCGAAATGTTTTCGGAGAAATTTGAATAAACAATGAAAAAGAGTAATATTGTAAAATTGATACTAACCGCATTTGTTTTCGGCGCGTCAAATTTTGCTAACGCGCAAGACAAAGCAACATTGGACATTCTGGTTTCAAAGGGAATCATCACGCAAGACGAAGCCGGAAAAATCCTGAAAAGCTCCTCCATACAAGTCAAAGCGAAGGAGAAGGAAACCGTAAAGCTCACATTCTCGGGCAGAATACATGAGCAGTTCATGTGGATAAAGTCCGAAGCAGACGATCCCTTCTACAAAGATACAAGCACCAAAAGCGGTTTCAGAATGCGCCGTATGTATCTGGGAATGGCGGCAGAGCTTGCAAACGGATGGTCGGGAAATCTCGTCTTGGATTTGGCAAAAACAACCAATAACGGCGCAAACTATCTCGACAGCGTAACAATATCAAAAAAAATCGACTGGGAATTTTTAAACGGAAAACTCGACGTCGGATATAGGAAGGTAAACTTCGTATTTGAGGAAAACACCTCATCGTCCAAGCTCCTATCCATTGAACGTTCCCCCGCAACGCGCTACTTCGTCGAAGGACAGAGTTCGGGAACAAAAGGCAACATCGGCTTCGGCAACCGCTACACGGGAGTTTTCTGGGACGGCAAAGCCGACGCCGTAAAAGGGCTCTCGTATTCGTTTGCCGTCACAAATCCGCAAAACTATGCCATAAAGCCCAACAACAGCGGAACTGACAACACGGTAAACCTCTGGGCAAGCGTCAACTATAAAAACGATGCCGATACCTCGATTGGCAAGCTTAAATACGAAATAGGATTAAACGCGGGCTACGGAATGGGCGCAAACATAACAACCGACGTCTATTCCGACAACGGCTATATCGTGGGCGCAAATCCCTATTTCAAAATCACGCTCGACAACTTCACCCTCTGGGGCGAATACATGATGGCTAACATTCAATACGGCAAAAAAGACGCGGCGGGAAATTTCCAAGACGCGACTCCGCAAGGCGTAAATGTCGGCGCGGAATATAAATTCGACTGCGGATTTATCGGACAAATAGCTCCAACAGTAAGATATTCGGGGCTCTTTACCGACGGGCACGGCGCAAAGATTTCAGACACCATAAATTCGGCGGCAAACGTAAGCTCGGGCGGTTCCGACTACTATAAAAATGCAAACAGCATATTTGCCGGCATAAACTGGTACATCGATGGCAACAGCGTCAAGCTTCAAGCGGGCTATGAATACGCAAGATTTTCAGGCTCTCCGTCAAATGAAAGCTTCGCGTCCAAGAGCGCGGACGTAAACGCCTTCCGCACACAGCTGCAAATTCTCTTCTAAGCGATATTAACAAAAAACTAACAATATCCTCATACGCAAAAAACAATAATGCGCAAAAATAGAAGGACAAAATATGAAAGTTAAAAAATTACTCGCAAATATTTTAATTTCGGCACTTGCGCTTGGAGCCGCAAAAGCCGACGAAATGATGATTAACGGAGCGGGGGCATCTTTCCCCGCCCCTGTTTACCAGATGTGGAGCTACCTCTACACCCACAGCCAGAACGCCGCAAAAATAAATTACCAAAGCATCGGCTCGGGCGCGGGATTAAACCAGTTGAAGTCCGGCACAATAGACTTCGCGGGTTCCGACAATCCGCTCACGCTCGAAAGCCAGAAAGAATTTGCCATCAAGCAATTCCCGATGCTGACGGGCGGCGTTGTTGTAATTACAAACATTCCAAACGTAAAAAGCGGTGAGCTCAAACTCGACCGCAAAACCCTCTCGCGAATTTTTCTTGGAGAAATAAAAAATTGGAACGACGCAGAAATAGCGAAACTTAACCCAAGCCTCAAGCTTCCCGACTTGCCGATAACCGTCGTGCACCGTTCGGATTCGAGCGGGACTACCTTCATATTCACGAACTACCTTTCAAAGATTTCAAAAGACTGGAAGGAAAACATTGGCGAAGGCAGCTCCGTAAAGTGGCCTGCGGGCATCGGCGGGCAAAAAAACCCGGGCGTATGCAACAACGTAAAGAAGATTTCAGGCTCCATAGGCTATACCGAATATACTTACGCGCTTGAAGCAAAACTCGCCTGCGCCACGCTCGAAAACGCGGAAGGCAAATTCGTCGAGCCGAACTTAAAGACCTTTTCCGCGGCGGTGGAATCCGCAAACTGGGCGGACGCAAAGGGCTTTTACATGGTGCTTACAAACCAGGGCGGCGAAAATTCGTACCCGATAATGGGAGTGACATACATACTCTTCCCCGAAAACTGCGGCGCGGAAAAGAAATCTGAAATGTTCAAGTATTTCAACTGGTGCTTCAATTCGGGAAAAATCAACGCTGAAAAACTGGGCTATGTTCCCATTCCCGAAAGCGTCGTAAAGCTTATAAGAGACGAAATTTTCAAATAAAAATGAAAATATCGGCGGATTTCATTTTCAAAAAGACATGCAGGCTGTGCGCATTTGCGGTGCTGATTTTCATAAGCGCGTTCTTCGTACAGCTTGCGCTGTCTTCTTCTGAAGCATGGAAAGAGTTCGGGCTTGACTTCATCGTATCGGGGAAATGGAACCCCGTCACGGAGGAGTTTGGCGCGCTAAACGCCATTTTGGGAACTCTGATAACCACGCTCATCGCTCTTTCCGTCGCACTTCCCCTCGCATTCGCGCTCGCGCTTTTCATCGCCGACGCCCCCGAAATAATTGCAAAACCCCTCGCGCACGCAATAGACCTGCTCGCCTCAATACCGAGCGTAATTTACGGCATGTGGGGGCTTTTTGTAATCTGCCCCGTAATGCAAAACATCGTCCAGCCGTTTTTGATTGAGACATTGCATTTCGGAAAAATTCCGTTTTTCGGAACACAAGGCAACGGCTTCGGATTTCTCACGGCGGGGCTTATTTTGGCGGTCATGGTACTGCCGTACATCTGCGCCGTAATGAGGGACGTTTTCAAGATGACGCCCCCCATGCTAAGGGAATCCGCATTCGGCATCGGATGCACGCGGTTTGAGGCGGCAAAAGACATAATCGTAAAATACGGCAAAAGGGGCATTCTCGGCGGAATTTTCATAGGGCTCGGGCGCGCGCTCGGAGAAACGATGGCGGTTTTGTTCGTTATCGGAAACTTCATGGGCGCGCCCTCTTCCCTCATGGGAAGCGGAACGACAATAGCCTCCACAATCGCGAACAATTTTGCGGAGGCCGACGGGCTGCACAAAAGCGCGCTGTTTGCCCTCGGGCTAATACTGCTTGCGATGTCGCTTTTCATACAGGCGGTTTCGCAGTACTATCTACATAAAACAGATGCAAACTCAAATTAAGATGCAAGACTTAAAATACAAAAGCTTGTTTTTCAGAAAACTCAAAAACGGGCTTTTTTCAATTTTTTCATTTTTCGCAATCGCCGCCTCGCTGTTTCTCATAGGTTGGATTTTGTTTGAAATAGTGAAAAACGGAGCGGGCGCAATTTCATGGGATTTCCTGACAAACCCCTCAAAGCCTTACGGCATACCCGACGCGGGAATTTCAAACGCAATCATAGGCACGATTTTGATAACATTGGCGGCGGCGGCAATATCCATTGCGCCCGCGATGCTTGCAGGCATATATCTTTCGGAGTTCGGAAAGAACAAAAAGCATGCCGACATAATACGCTTCGGGGCAAACGTAATGATGGGCGTTCCGTCGATTTTGGTCGGGCTTTTCGTTTACATGACGGTAGTGGTTCCAAGCGGGAATTTTTCGGGGCTTGCGGGCGGAATTGCGCTTGCTATTATTATGTTCCCCATAATAATGCGCACCACCGAAGACATGATGGCAATGGTGCCGAACCATCTGAGGGAAGCTTCGCTTGCGCTCGGCATGACCAAGGCGCGCTCTACACTTTGCATTGTCTGCCGCTCCGCGAAAAACGGGCTTATAACGGGGATACTGCTTGCAATCGCAAGAGTCGGAGGCGAGACTGCCCCGCTTTTATTCACCGCGCTATTTTGCGACGGAGCAATCCAAAATTTCTTCACAAAGCCAACAGCAAACATGCCCGTTCTCATAGCGGAATACGCAACAAATTCGCCGTTTGAAGAAATGCACAAATCCGCATGGGGAGCATCGCTTATCATAATACTCGCAATTCTCGCAATCAACATTTCAACCAGAATTTTATTAAGGGAAAAGAAAAATGGGCATTAAAATCAGCGCTCAAAACATAAACTTCTTCTACGGTCCCCACCAGGCACTATTTGACAACTCCTTGGACATAGAAGAAAACAAAATAACCGCCGTCATCGGCCCTTCGGGGTGCGGCAAATCGACGCATCTTAGAATTTACAACCGAATTTACGAGCTTTACCACGACCAGAGAGCGGAGGGAAAACTCCTTATAGACGGCAAAAACATCCTTGAAAAAGACGTGGACCTATTGAAGCTGCGCAGGAAAGTCGGCATGATTTTTCAAAAGCCTACGCCATTTCCGATGTCGATTTTCGACAATGTCGCCTACCCCCTCAAACTCCACTTCAACCTAAGCAAGAAAGAAATTTCCGAAAGGGTCGAAGAGGCGTTAAGGGGCGTTTCGATTTGGGACGAAGTAAAGGACAAGCTCAAAAAGAGCGGGCTTGCCCTTTCGGGCGGCCAGCAGCAAAGGCTTTGCATCGCCCGCACAATCGCAGCCCGTCCCGAAATTCTTTTGATGGACGAGCCGACATCTGCGATAGACCCGATAGCGACATTAAAAATAGAAGACCTGCTCTTAAAGCTGAAAGAGCGGTTCACCATTGTGATTGTCACCCACAACATGCAGCAGGCTGCACGCATTTCCGACAACACGGCCTTCTTTTACAAAGGCAAAATAATAGAAAGCGGCTCAACAAAAAAAATTTTCACAAACCCAGAAAACAAAAAAACCGAAGAGTACATCACGGGACGCTTCGGATGATAAAAAAAGGATTTTTATGAGAGAACACTTCACAATGGAAATTGACAGCCTGCAAAAGCTTCTGCTTGAAATGTCGGTAAGCGCGGGCGTATCAATCGTAAAAGCTTTGGACGCAATGCGCGAAAAAGACGCAGAAGCCGCAAAAGATGTTATTGAAAACGACAGCGGCATTGATTTAATGGAAGTCAAAATAGAAGAGGAATGCCTGAAAATCATCGCCCTCTACCAACCCGTGGCGAAAGACTTGCGCACAATCGTGGCAGTTCTTAAAATCAATGCGGAGCTGGAGCGCATTGCTGACTTCGCCTCCACGATTGCCCGAAGGGCTTTGGACATTTCAGGCATTGAAGAAAAAATTGCCGAAGAAATCGACTTTGCGGAAATGCTAAAACTTGTTTACGCGAACTTTCAAAAAGCGATGGGATCTTTCATCGAACGCGACTGCATTGCCGCTCTCAACGTAATTCGCGCAGACGACGAAGTTGACAAGATGCACCGCGAAAATTTTGCGAAAATCACAAACCTGATAATAAAATACCCGAACTTCACATCTTATTATCTGGATTGCCTGAGCGTCTCCAAAAGCCTCGAAAGGATTTGCGATATTTCAACAAACATAAGCGAAAACCTAATCTATTTGGAACAAGGCAAAATCATACGCCACAGCCACCTTTAAAAGACATGTCAAAAGAAAAAATACTGATTATAGAGGACGAAGCCCCAATACGCGAAATCCTCGAAATGGTTTTAAGAACCAACGGCTTTTCAAACATAAAAACGGCTTCCGACGGCGAAACGGGGCTTAGCCTCGCGTTTTCCTACAAGCCAGACGCAATCCTGCTCGACCTGATGCTTCCCAACATCGACGGACTCGGAGTATGCAGAAAAATAAGGGAAAATCCGCAAACAAACGGAATACCCATAATAATGCTCACCGCAAAAAGCGGGGAAAGCGACATAGTTTTGGGTCTTGAACTCGGCGCGGACGACTACATCACAAAGCCGTTTTCAAACAATGTGCTGATTGCGCGGCTTAGAACGCAGCTGCGCAAAAAATCGGAGCCTGAGAAACCGTCCGACACAATATCGTACAAAAATCTTTCCATCGACCGCTCAAAGCATAGCGCGGTTTTGGACGGAAAACCCGTGGAGCTTACATACACAGAATTTGCAATACTCGCCCTGCTTGCAAAAAACGCGGGCAGAGTATTCTCTCGCGACGCCCTGATTTCGGGGGTACGCGGAGAGGAATATGCAGTTACCGACCGCGCAATCGACGTCCAAATAGTAAATCTTCGCAGAAAGCTCGGCAGTTTCGGCGCAAATATCGAAACCGTCCGTGGAATAGGCTACAAAATGAAGGAGGCGTAAAATGAAAAAGCGCAACCTGACCCTCGCAGTCATTCCCGCCGTAATAACCGCCATTGTTTTCATAGGGGTAATATCACTATACTTGCAGCTTAAAAGCTTTAAAAATTCCTATTTGGACGAAGCTGAAAACGTCTTAAAAATCCAGGCGGAACAAACATTGAGCGCGATTATCCCGATTATCGAAGAAAAAAAATTTGAAAAGCTGCAAGACTACTGCCAGAAATTTGAAAAAGTCCCGCTTAGAATAACAGTGTTTTCCAAAGATGGGAAAGCCATAGGAGAATCGCAAACCGACGACGGCAACTTGGGCGACCATTCCGACCGCCCCGAATTTAAAGACGCCCTCGTCGGGAACAAGGAAACCGTGGTAAGATACAGCGCAACGCTGAACATGGAAATGATTTACTATTCGTTGGCGTTTTCCGCAGGCAAAGAAAAGTACGTCCTGCGGCTTTCCATCTCCACCAAAAGCATGTCGAATTTCATTTCCCACTCCAAAAGAAACATATTTTTTGCGATGGTTTTCGGCGCCGCCCTTTCACTTGCGTCAATGAGCTATTCTTACCTGAAAGTAAGGATACCGTTTGACATGTTCAAAAAAAGCGCGGTTGAAATCGCGAACGGAAATCTTGAAGCCGAAATATACGTCCCGCAATCGGGAATACTGACCGAGCTTGCCTCTGCCGTAAGCGCGATGTCAAACCGCTTGAAGCAAACCATCAAAACGCTGACAAAACAGCGCAACGAAAGAGATGTAATTTTCAACGCCATGAGCGAGGCGATTTTGGTAGTCGCGCCCGACGGCAAACTTTCGTCGTGGAACAAGCCCGCATCGCAGATTTTCGGCATTAAGCAAAGCCTAAAAAACGCGCACATTGCAAACTGCTCTTCGGAAGAGCTTATAAAATATGTAAACGATGCCTTCAAAAACTCCCATGCACCCGAACGCGAGATAGCCTACGTTTGCCCCGATAAAAAATTCACCCTGCTTCTGCGCGGAGTGTTTCTTGAAAACAACGGCTCAAAAAACCTCTTGATTTCAATTACCGATTTGACAAACCTGCGCAAGCTCGAATCTTTCAGAAGCGAATTTGTCGCAAATGTTTCCCATGAAATAAAAACCCCGCTTACGGGAATTTTGTCGGCATCGGAGCTTTTGGAGGACATTGCCTCGTCGCCCGAAACTTCAAAATGCGTAAAGATATTGAAAACGCAGTCCCAAAGGCTTAATTCGCTTGTGGACGACATATTGAGCTTATCGTCGCTTGAAAGCGCGTCGCCTTCAAAATACGAAAATTTCAAAAGCGAAAACCTTGCGGACATAATAAGGGAATCCATTGCAATTTGCCGCGACAAGGCTTCCCAAAAAGAAGTGTCGCTCAATTTGAAAGAATGCGAAGACACGGAAACGAAATGCGATAGAAAGCTCTTGGAGCAAGCTATCACAAACTTGATTTTTAACGCGATAAAATACAGCCAAAGCAAAGACGTCGATATCTCTCTTTCACGCTCGGCAAACAACGCCAAAATAACCGTAAAAGACTACGGCATAGGCATTGCAAAAGAACATGCCGAAAGAATTTTCGAGCGTTTTTACAGGGTTGACAAGAACAGAAGCAGGGAGCTTGGCGGCACGGGGCTTGGGCTTGCGATAGTAAAGCATGTCGCATGGCTGCATGGCGGAGACGCCTCGCTAAAAAGCGAACCCAAAAAAGGCGCGGAATTTTCTATTTCAATCCCGATAAAATAAAAGGCATTCAAAAAAAAGCGCGGAAAAATCCGCGCTTTTTTAATTTTATCAAAACTCGCTTTTTATAAGGGCTGCGCAGTCGTTTTGCAGCTCCTCAAAAGCGTCCATCAGATAAGTTGCGGACGGGAACACATCGTCGAGCTTTTTGTTCTTCATCGAGATGATTTCGTAGGCAATCAAGTTCTTTATGTCTTTCAATAATTCAATTTTTGCCTCTTTGTAAGCCACGGAAGAGCCTTTGTTCTTGCTCCTGAACGAAGTTATTATTTTGTTCAAATCCCGATAGTTTGAACTGCGCGAATAAGAGTTTTGGTGAATTGCGTTCGATAAATATGTATATTTTTGCTTGAATTCCTTTAAACTCGTTGAAAGCTCTATCAGCTTGTCGGTCTTTATCTGCGTCCAATCTTTTATGTTGTCTATTCTGTACCCGAAATCGCGAGAGCCTAATTTTTTGTTCTCCGATGGATTTTTACCCAGCTTTTCCCCCTTTTCAAGATAAGAAAATTCTATAGAGTGCGACAAAACGCCGACAATGTTTTTTGTCTTTCGCGAATAAATCGGGCTTCCGCTATGCCCGTTTTGCACATTGCAGTTATGCTCTACAATATCAGGTCCGACGGATACAACTTCGCCCATGGTATGCAGCAAAGTTCCCCCGCCCATGCTGTTGCCGCAAATTACAACCTTGTCGTAAACCGCCAAATTCTTTGAAACGTCCTCTTCTATCGGCAAGGCGATGCACCCTTCCGGAATTGAGTTTATGGGAAGAATGAACACATCTTTGCCCTTCGAGAAAAAGCCCGTCTTTGGCATTTTAATTTCGACTCCGCTCATAGTCCTGAAATTCACTTCGCTTTCAGACTGCATGACGTGCATATTTGTAACTATAAAGTTGCGGTTTTTTATATTGGCAATAAATGCGGTGGCAGCGGAATTTTTTGAGTTTGCAACCAATATCGCATTTATCGCGTCATACTCCTTGCCGTTGATTTCAACAGGCATTTTCACGTCTTTATTTGACGATGCAACAGTCTTGGACGAAGGCGAACGCTTCAAGTATTTTTCCCCGCCGACCTCTTCGATTTTGGATTCAATTTTTTTTATCGCGGCGTTATAAACCGAAAGCCTGCGCTTCAATGACGATATGAGCTTGTCTTTTTCGTATTCGGACAGCTCTGCGGGATCGACATCCAAAAACGGCAAGTCATAAAATGCCGCCTTTCGGATATAGCCCGCGTCAAAATAGTCTTTTGAGTCTTCATCTGCGTAGTCGGAATTTTTGTACGGGCTTCGCGGAGCAGTTTCAGAAGAATCTTTGTCTTTTCCGCTTGGCGGTTTTTCCATGGAAGCTTCTTCTTGATTTTCTTCATCGCCTTTACCTTTATAAGCGGAACTTGACCCGCGGGCGGGAGTTGAGGGAGACGGCGCATCTATCGACACAAAATCTTCATTGTTCAAATTTTCATCATTTTTGCCCTGCGCAAAAGAATATCCCCATGCCGAAAGCAGAATAAACGCCAAAACAAAAATCTTTACACTAAATAAACTTCCCATAATTACCAAATGATTTCAAACTTTGATAAAATCGGAATATGAAAATTTTTCAAGACAAAAAATTCTGCCCGCAACAACGCAAAAAACTCCGAAACAAAAATTTCGGAGTTTTCTCAATTTTGATTTATGAATCAGAACCAGTCAAACATTCCCGAAGTTTTGGGATATGCAATGCCGTGGTTTGATGAAATATTGGTGTAGGTTGTAAACGAAGTGCGGATTTTCGCAAAAACTTCGTCAAGCTGCTTTTCAAACTGCGGCCAGCTTGCCTTCAAATCTATTATTGCCTGGGTAGGATTTGAACGGTACGAGCTTAAAAAGCTCTTTATGTCAGACTTCGCCTTTTCGAGATTAATCGCATACATCTGCTTTTCGATTGCGGCAAAATCTTTCCAGGCATCGACATTTTTCTTGTAGGCGTCCTGAAACTTTTTGGGGCATGCGTCCAAGTTCAAGGTTTCAGCCGCAGTGGAAAGCTGCGCGATTGACGAGCAGTTTGCGGACAGGCTTGAATCGACTTTCAGCACCTTGTCGATGGCGACTTGTTCGGTGGTTTGGGGAACGCTCGAGCATCCGCCCAAAACAAACGCCGCAACAGATAATAGCAATGTTATTTTTTTCATGTTTTCCTTTCAAAAATCCTTATTAATTTTGCATAGATAATATCGGATGCTTTTTTTATTTTTCAATCTTTTTTTATTCGCACTAAATTCGCGTATTAGTTGAGCGCAAGCCCACGGCGATTTCCGAAATTATGCCCTTTTCGACGTAAATTCTGCGCGTGTGCTTTCTGATTATCGGGCGCATTTTCATAAAAACAAGCCCCGTTAAAACGCATATAACCCCGCCCGCAACCATGACGCCTTCAAGCCCGACATACTTGCCAAGCCACCCGTAAACAAGGCTTCCCGCAGGCGGAATACCAAAAAGGCACATGGTAAAAATGCTCATTATCCTACCCCTTTTGTCCTCATCGACAATGGTTTGCAAAAGAGTGTTGCTCGATGCGCCCACGGCAATCATTCCAAATCCGAGCGGAACGCAAAGCAGCCCCACAAGCCAAAGTTCGCGGCTGAAAGCCATGATAATTTCCGCCGCCCCGAACAAAATGCACGAAAGCATGACAACCTTGCCCAATCCCAAAACGCTCTTGCGCGCGGCAAGATAAACCGCGCATCCTATCGCGCCGACTCCGACGCAAGACATCAACACTCCGAGAATGGAGCTGTCCTTCAATAAAACGTCCTTTACAAAGGCGGGAAAAACCATAATAAAAGGAACTCCGAAAAAACTGAACGCCGCAAGAAGAATGACAATGCTTCTAAGCGGTATCGACTTCCACATGTAAACAAAGCCTCCTGCAATTTGTCCAAGCGGATTTTTGCCCGTCTTTTCAAGATTCAGCGGCTTTGTCTTTATCAAAAACAGAGCGATTAAAACCGCCACGAACGCCATGGCGTTTACCAAAAAGCAGATGCCCTCCCCGAACGCGCCAATCAAAAATCCGCCTATGGGAGGGCCTATGAGCCGCGTCGCGTTTATTGCTATGGAATTTAAGGCAATGGCGTTTCCGAGATTTTCAGCAGGCACGAGGCGCGAATAAAAAGACTGTCTCGCGGGCGCGTCAAAAGCGCAAACTATGCCAAAAAACAAACTAAGCGACATTATAATCGGAATAGTTATCGCACCTGAAAGAGTGAGAAAAGCAAGTGCGAAAGTTTGCAGCATCACCAAAGTCTGCGTGCAAATAAGTATCTTGCGGCGGTCGAACATGTCGCAGACAAGCCCCGAAAAAGGAGTCAGAAAGAGAGTCGGTATTTGGGCGAGAAACACAACCGTCGAAAACGACACCAAATCGCCCTTAGGGCTTAACCTTAACACGAGCCAGCTCATCGCAATCTGCTGAATCCAAAATCCCGAAAGCGAAAAAAGCTGACCGACAAAATAAATGAAAAAATACTTGGAGCGCAAAGATTTCACAATTTCGGGAAATACGCCGAAGTTGTCGGGGATAAGCTCGCGCGGGCTGCGCTCCCTGTCGAAGGCGGACGCGGGCGTGGGGCTTGGCAAGACTTCGCCAGAAGTGCATTTCTTAAAGTATGTCCCGCCGCCGTTTTCCGCCATTTGGTCTTACATTTTGGGTTTTATGAATTGATGGCATTTAAGCATCATAAAAATATTTCTTCAAGAAAAACATCGGCATACGCCCCTTTGTTTTAAAATATGGTTGCAAAAGGGGCTTTTTTTAGCTTTGATTTTACTTTATATGAATAAAATTAAAAGACCGGTTGTTTTGGTAATTCGCGACGGCTGGGGAGAAAACCACGACCCAAGCCTCGATAAATTCAACGCGATAAAGCGCGCAAATATACCCTTTTGCAGAAGCCTTTCGGCTAATTGGCCCCGCACGGAAATCGCCGCATGCGGCTTGAAAGTCGGCTTGCCCGAAGGAATTATGGGCAACTCCGAAGTCGGGCACCAGAACATCGGCGCGGGCAGGATAGTTGACCAGGAAATCGTAAGAATTGACAAAGGTTTCTCAACAGGCTCCGTCTTGGAAAGCCCCGTATTAAAAAGCGTGTTTGAAAGGCTCGATAACGGCGGCGCGCTCCACCTCTTCGGTCTTTGCTCCGACGCAGGCGTGCATTCGATGCTCCGCCACCTTTATTCCCTCCTTAAAATCTGCGCCGACAAAAAATATTCAAAAGTCTATCTGCACGCCTTCACTGACGGCAGGGACACTCCTCCAACAAGCGGCTTGGGCTTCATAAAGCAGGTTCAGGCTGAAATGGACAAGCTCGGCACAGGCAAAATTGCTTCTGTTATCGGCAGATTTTGGGCTATGGACAGAGACGAACGCTGGGACAGAGTCCAAAAGGCGTATGAATGCCTCGTCGGCAAATCGGCAAAATCCGTAAAAAACGCGGAAGACGCTTTTACATCCTATTACGAAAACCCGATTTCCGAAAACATGTCAGGCGACGAATTTATCCCCCCGACATGGATTGAAGAAAACGGCGAACCCGTAGGCAGGATAAAAGACGGCGACGCAGTGATATTCTTCAACTTCCGCGGCGACCGCCCACGCGAAATGACGCGCGCATTCATAGAAGACGGCTTTTCGGGCTTTGACAGGGGCAAAAAACTCGACGTCTATTTTGCGACGATGACAGAATACAAAGTAGGGCTCTGCCCCAACATACTCTTCCCCAAGCCCCCGAAGATGAAGAACATATTGGGCGAATACATTTCAAATCTGGGTCTTGCACAGTTGCGTTGCGCAGAAACCGAAAAATTCGCGCATGTCACATTCTTCTTTAACGACTACCGCGAAGAGCCGTTCAAGGGCGAAGACCGCATTTTGATAGAATCTCCGCGCGATGTAACCACATACGACCAAAAGCCCGAAATGAGCGAGCCGAAAGTCGCGAAAGCCGCGGCAGACGCAATCCGCTCAAACAAGTACGCCCTCGTAATCGTAAACTTCGCAAACCCCGACATGGTAGGCCATACGGGCAACGAAGAAGCCGCTATCAAGGCTTGCGAAGCCGTCGATAACGGAGTAAAAGAAATCGCCGAAGCGGTTGACGCGGTAAAGGGAGCAATGCTCGTCACCGCCGACCACGGCAATTCTGACCAAATGTACGAACCAAACGCAAACACCGCCCACACCCGCCATACCCTGAACCCCGTCGAAGTCGTGGTTTACGGAGACGGAATGAAAGGGCTGAAACTGCGCGAAGGCGGATGCTTGGGAGACATCGCCCCGACCATTCTTGAAATGCTCGGCTTCAAAAAGCCTGAAGAAATGACGGGGAATTCCCTCATTTCAAAATAGGCAAAATAAAAGCTTATTTAGCGTCGGGCTTGACAAATTTTGTTAAGCCCGACATTTTATGTGTTAAATGAACTACGATGCGGAAATTCCACAAATAAAACGCCTATTGGCAGACGTTGAAGATTTCTGCGCCCAAAATTCATTGACAAAAGACGTTGAGTTTGCCCTGAATTTGCTTTTGGAGGAAATTTTCACAAACATCTGCCTTCACGGCTACAACGGCAAAGGCGGCAAAGTCGATGTCGAGATGTCAAAATCGGGCGGATTGGTAAAAATTGAAATTTCCGACGAAGCTCCGGAATTCAACCCGCTCTCCCAAGCTCCCGCCCCCGACTTAAATTCAAAAATAGAAGACAGGGAAATCGGGGGATTGGGCGTGCACTTCATAAAAAACTTTGCCGATAAAGCCTCTTACAAAAGAGTTTCAAATAAAAACGTCCTCACCATTTTAAAAAACATCGCGTAAATGCTCGAAGTCAAAAATCTGAAAATCAAATTCAATTCCGGCGGCAATTCATTTGAGGCCGTCAAAGGAATAAGTTTTTGCGTGGATAAAGGCGAAAGCGTCGCGGTCGTCGGCGAAAGCGGTTCGGGCAAAACAGTGTCGGCAATGTCAATCACGCGCCTTTTGCCACCCAAGCCGATATGCGAAATCGAGGGGGAAATACTCTGGGAAAACAAAGACGTGCTGAAATTAAGCGCAAAAGAGCTGCAAAAAATAAGGGGGGCAAAAATTTCCTACATATTCCAAGAGCCGTCAGCCTCTCTAAACCCTGTTTTCTCCGTCGGATACCAAATTGCGGAAGCGGTAAAACTGCATTTCCCGAACGTTAAAAACGCAAGGGAAGAGGTCGTGAAATCTCTGAAAGAAGTGGGCATAAGAAATGCCGAAGAACGCTATAACGCCTATCCCCACGAACTTTCAGGCGGAATGCAGCAACGCGTTATGATTGCAATGGCTCTCGCCTGCCGCCCAGATTTGCTAATCGCGGACGAGCCGACAACCGCCCTTGACGTCACAATTCAAAAACAGATTATAGACCTCCTCAAAGACGTCCGCAAAAAGCGCAACATGTCGCTTATGCTGATAACCCACAACTTCGGCATAATTTCGGGACTGTGCGACAGGGTAATAGTTATGTTCAGGGGCAAAATCGTCGAAGAAGGCGAAACATCGCAAATTCTAAAAAACCCCAAGCACCCCTACACAAAAGCGCTTATTTCCTGCATTCCGCATCTTGGGCAGAAGTCGCGCAAGCTTAACTCCATAGACTATTCTTTGATTGAAGCCGAACAATGAAACAAGACGCTCCACTAATAAAAGTTGAAAACCTAAGCGTGCGCTTCGATTTGGGCGGAGGGCTTTTCTCCCGCAAAAAAGGGGAAGTAAAGGCGGTTGACGACGTAAGCTTTGAAATAGGAAAAGGTGAAATTTTGGGGCTTGTCGGCGAAAGCGGTTCGGGAAAAACCACGACAGGCAGGGCAATCATACGCCTTGCTCCGGTTGCAAGCGGAAAGATTTTCTTTGATAAAACGGAGCTTACGGGGCTTTCAAACCGCCGTTTTATGCCCTACCGAAAGAAAATCCAGATGATTTTCCAAGATCCGTTCAATTCTCTCGACCCCAAAATGACGGTGGGAGAAACAATCGCAGAGCCTCTCGACATACATTTTTCGCTCTCGAAAAAAGAGAGGGAAATCCGCATAAAAAGCCTGCTTGAAAGAGTCGGCTTAAATCCCGATTTTGCAAGCCGCTATCCGCACGAATTTTCGGGGGGGCAAAGACAGCGCATAGGCATTGCGCGCGCCCTTGCCGTGGAGCCTGAATTTATCATTTGCGACGAGCCCGTAAGCGCGCTCGACGTTTCCGTGCAGGCGCAGATTGTCAATCTGCTGGAAGATTTGCGAAGGGAGCTTAACATCGCAATGCTTTTCATAGCCCACGATTTGGCGGTCGTCGAACACATAAGCGACAGAATTATTGTTATGACAAACGGTAAAATCGTCGAAGAAGGCGAAGCGGAAGAACTTTGCAAAAACCCCAAGCACCCATATACAAAAAAGCTGATTGCGGCAATTCCGTCTTTTCTATGAAAAATTTTTTTAAAGCTGCGGCAATCGCGTTTTTTTGCATTTCATCTTTCGGCTGCGCAAAGCGCGAAACGCCCGCAGACGCAGGCGCAAAAAACGGCACTCTTCTTGTCGGAAACTCCGCCGACCCCGCCACTCTCGACCCCTCCCTTACGACGGGATTGAATGAATTTAAAATACTCTGCGCCCTCTTTGAAGGGCTTGTCTGCGCCGACACCAAAACCCTTGAAATACTGCCCGCCGCCGCCGAAAGCTGGAGTTTCGACGGCTCTTCCTACACTTTTAAAATCCGAAAAAGCGCAAAATGGTCGGACGGAGAAAAGCTGAAAGCGTCGGATTTCGTATTTGCCTTCAAGCGCATTTTAAACCCGAAAGTCGGGGCAGAATACGCGCACTTTCTCTTCCCCATAAAAAACGCAAAAAGCTTCTTTGAGGGCAAAACAAAAGACTTGGGTGCGAAAGCCATAGACGGCGAAACTCTGAAAATAGAGCTTGAACGCCCCTGCCCCCATTTTTTAAGCCTGCTTTACCACAACGCTTTCTTTCCCCTGCCTGAGCACATCTTGAAAAAATTCGGGGCGGAAGATAAGCGCGAAGGCTCATGGGTGCGCCCAGAAAACATGGTGTCAAACGGGGCTTTCACGCTAAAAAAATGGAGCGTGAACGGCAAAGTGAGGGTGGAAAAAAATCCTCTTTACTGGGACGCAGAAAACGTGCTTTTAAACGCTGTCGAATTTTACCCGATTTCAAACATAAACACAGAAGACCGCGCTTTTAGGGCTGGACAGCTTCACATTACAGACTCCGTGGCGGCGTCGCGCATGGACGCCATAAAGCGCGATATGGCAAAAAACCTAAAAATCGGAGACATGCTCGGCGTTTATTACTACGCGATAAACACCGCCCGCCCGCCCCTAAACGACCCGAAAGTGCGCAAAGCTCTGGCAATGTCTATAAACAGAAAAGCCATAATTTCAAATTTCCTAAAAGCCGAACAAAAACCCGCAACAACTTTCGTTCCGCCGAACGCGTCAAAAGGCTACGCCTGCCCCATATCAATAAAAGAAGATATTAAAGAGGCGCGAAAACTTCTCGCCGACGCGGGCTATCCCGACGGCAAAGGCTTCCCTGAAATCACCATAACCTACAACACGTCCGAACAGCACCGCCCCATCGCGGAGGCAATTCAGGCGCAATGGAAAGAAGCTTTGAACATAAAAGTCGAACTCTTCAACTTGTCGTGGCCTGCCTACCTTGCCGCGCGCAGGCAGGGAGATTTTTTCATAACGCGCGCAAGTTGGGTGGCAGACTACGCAAGCCCCGAGAGTTTTCTTGAAATGTTTTCATCAAAAAGCCCGCTAAACCATTCGGGATGGAAAAATAAAAATTTCGACAATCTGACAGCCTCGGCAATGACAAACGATGCAAAAGTTTCAAACGAAAAATTTTCCCTCGCCGAAAAGCTGATAATTGAAGAAGTGCCGATAATCCCGATTTACTTTTACAGCCGCGTGTTTTTAATGGACGAGAGAGTGAAAAACTGGCACTTAAACCCGCTCGACTACCATAATTTCAAGGGCGTGCATTTTGAGGGGGAAAGCGAAAATGATTAGGTTTTTTCTGCGCAGAATTTGCGAAAGCATACCCGTTTTCTTCGCGATAATAACCGCAACGTTTTTTATGGCGCGCTTTGTCCCGGGTGGACCTTTCGACAAGGAAAAATCCGTCCCGCCCGAAACACTCGAAGCCCTGAACGCCTACTACGGGCTTAATGAACCTCTCGGAAGCCAATACCTTAAATTTTTGAAAAACCTCGCCTGCGGGGAGCTTGGCCCGTCCTACAAATACAGCGGCTGGAGCGTGAACGAACTTATTGCGGAAAAGGCGAAAGTATCCCTTGAACTCGGATTTTACGCGCTGATATTCGCCCTCGCATTCGGGCTTCTTTTGGGCGTTCTCGCGGCGGTTTTAAAGGACAAGCCTTCGGGGAAAATCATCGGGGCGATTTCGCTTGCAGGGATTTGCCTGCCGTCAATGGTGCTTGCCCCCGTCGCAATTTTGCTTTTTGCGATAAAGCTAAAATGCTTCAACGCAATGGGCTGGAATTTCCCGTCCGACGCCGTTTTGCCTTCAATAACGCTCGGGCTTTTCTATCTTGCATGGATAGCCCGCCTTGCCAGAGCCTCCGCAATCGGAGAGCTTTCAAAAGGCTATGTAAAAACCGCCCGCGCAAAAGGCTTGGGAGCGTTTAAAATCTACTTTGTGCATGTGCTAAGAAACGCAATACAGCCCGTGGTTTCCTACTTGGGCCCCGCCGCGGCAGGGCTTCTTACAGGCTCTTTCGTGGTGGAGACGATTTTTCAAATTCCGGGTCTTGGTAAATTCTTCATATCAAGCGCGCTTGACAACGACTACACAATGGTCATGGGCTGTGTTATTTTATACGCGGGTTTTATCATAATTTTCAACCTGATTTCCGACCTCGTCCTTGCGGCGTTAAATCCGAAAATAGCGAAAGGATTTTTTGAAAAATGAAAATTTCAAAATTTGCAAAATCGCTTAAAGGTAAATTCGGAACAGGAGCAATCATTTGCGCCGCATTTTTAATTTGCGCCTTTTTGGCATGCCTTTTTGCCGACTTTACAGCCCCATATCCCTACGAATTGCAGAATATGGACTTGGGAGCCGCTCCGCCAAGCCTTGCCCACCCTCTCGGCACCGACATAATGGGGCGCGACATGCTAAGCCGCCTGCTCTACGGCGGCAGGATTTCTTTCTTTGTCGGGATTTTGGCTACGGCTGTATCAATATTAATAGGGGTTTTCTACGGAATGGTCTCGGGGCTTGCAGGGGGAAAAACAGACTCTCTTTTGATGAGGATTGTTGATGTGATTTATTCCCTGCCATTTACGATTTTCGTAATACTTCTAACGCTTGCTTTCGGAAGGTCAATCTGGCTCATATTTGTGGCGATTGGCGCGGTGGAATGGCTTACGATGGCGCGAATTGCAAGGGCGATGACGCTCGATTTGAAGTCAAGCCAGTTTGTTGAAGCTTCAAAGGCAATGGGGCAAAGCGGATTTGGCATAATATTAAAACACATTCTGCCAAACCTGCTGCCGTCAATCACCGTTTGCGCCGCGCTTACAATGCCAAGCGTTATGCTTTTGGAGGCGTTTTTGAGCTTTCTCGGGCTGGGCGTGCAAGCACCGCTTCCGTCGCTCGGCTCCCTCATTAAAGACGGGGCGGAATACATGGAAGACGCCCCCTGGCTTCTTGTCTTCCCCGCGGCGTTTTTTTCCGCCCTGCTCTACTGCATAAACCTAATCGGCGAAAAATTAACCTTAAAAAAGAGATGAAAATAGCGATAGTCGGAGCGGGAGCGGCGGGTATGTTCTGCGCCGCGAATTTAAAGGGGAATTTCGATGTCGAAGTCCTCGAGGGAAGCGGCGGAATTTTAAGAAAAGTCGAACAAAGCGGCGGCGGAAGGTGCAACATAACAAACTCGCAAAAAAATGTTTCGGAGTTCATAAAGGCGTATCCGCGCGGAGGCAAAAGCCTTAGAAAGCCCCTCATGAGGTTCGGCAATTCTGCGCTTGAAGAGTGGTTTTTAAAAAGGGGTGTAAAGTTTAAAACAGAAGAGGACGGCAGAGTCTTCCCCGAAAGCGACGACAGCTTAACGATAGTAAACTGCCTGCTTTCGGAAGCTCAAAAAAACGGAGCTTTCATACGTAAAAATTTCTCCGTAAAAAATTTCTCAAAAATGCAAGACGGCAAATATATGCTATCCTCAAAAGACGGGGACACAGTGATTGCGGACGCGGTTTTGTTTGCAGTCGGAGGGCGTTGGGAACAAAGCCTAAAAGAAGCCCTTGAAAGAATGTCGCACAAATTCGCCGCCCCCCTGCCGTCTCTTTTCGGCTTTAAGGCGGAAGAGTTGTCCGAATTGGCGGGATTGTCATTAAAAGAGGCATATTTGAAGTGCCCCGAATTCGGCTTTGAAACGTCGGGCGGAATTTTGTTTACGCATGAGGGAATAACGGGGCCTGCGGTTTTAAAAATGTCTTCGCTCGGCGCAAGGGTTTTCGCGGAAAAAGAGTATAAATTAGATTTTATCCTTTGCGTTTTGAAAAATCCCGAAAGTTTCGATTTGTTCTGCAAGGAAGCGAGAACGAAACATTCCAAAAAGCTCGCAAGAAATTTCCGCCATCCCGAAATCCCGCAAAAATACTGGGAATTTCTGCTCGAAAAATCTGGCATATCCTGCGAATGCGAATGGGCGCATTTTTCAAAAGAAAACCAAAAAACACTGCGCTCAAACATCGCGTCTTTAAAAATAAAAACCGATGCAAAAGCCGCAAACACGCGCGAGTTCGTCACAAGCGGAGGTCTTGAATTGGATTGTGTCAACTTAAATACAATGCAAAGCAAAATCCTGCCAAACGTGTTTTTTGCGGGCGAATGCTTAAATATCGACGCATTCACGGGAGGCTACAATCTCCAAGCGGCATGGACAACTTCGTATATCGCATCTTCCGCAATAAACTCCCTTATATGAACCAAGACAAAAAACTCATTGTCGAAGCCCCGTTCGGCGAAAGAAAAATCCTTTTGCACGCCTGCTGCGCCCCGTGTTCGCTTGCCATTTTGGAGTGCCTCATGCAAAGCGGCATCGAGCCTTTCGTTTATTTTTTTAACCCGAACATTTTTCCGAAGTCCGAATACGAACACCGAAAAGAAGAGCTTAAAAAGCACTGCAACTCCCTAAAAATCCCATTTGCCGACGAAGACTATGAGAGAGCCGAATGGAAGGCGGCAACTTCCGATTTCAAGGATGAGCCTGAAAGAGGGGCAAGATGCCTTGAATGCTTTAAACTGCGCCTTTTAAAAAGCGCGGAAAAGACACGCGAACTCGGGCTTAAAGCATTTACAACGACTCTCGCTTCGTCGCGGTGGAAAAGCTTTGAACAAATCTGCATTTCGGGAAAGTTTGCGGAAGAAAGAGTTGAGGGCGTAAAATTTTGGGATTTCAACTGGAAGAAATACGGGCTTTCAGAGCGCAGAATAGAGTTGTTAAAAAGCGGAAATTTCTACAACCAACTCTACTGCGGCTGCGAATATTCAATGAAAACTTCCCCCGCATTCCAAAAAATCCGCGAAAAATAAAAAAATTGCGATTTTTTTCATTTGTGATTTAAAAAAATAATTTCAAAATACTTTCTTAATATTTTTTATACATGAAATACGCAATCGGCATAGACATTGGGGGAACAAACACAAAATTAGGGCTCGTTGAGCTAAGCGGAAAAGTCTTGGCGCACGACAGATTTAACACACCCGACTACAAGACATTTGAATCATACGTTGAAATGCTTTCATCGCGCATAAAAGCAATGATGGACAATTCAAACGGCGAATGCATGGGCATAGGCATAGGCGCGCCAAACGGAAATTTCTACAAAGGCTCGATTGACAACGCCCCCAACCTGCCTTTCGGCAAGGGCGAATTTATGCTTGTAAGGGAGCTTCGCAACCGCTTCGGGCTTCACCACATCTATATGACAAACGACGCCAACGCCGCCGCACTCGGAGAAAAAATCTACGGCGGCGCAAAGGGTCTTGAACACTTCATAACAATCACGCTCGGAACGGGGCTTGGAAGCGGAATTGTAATTGACGGCAAGCTTCTTTACGGCGCGGACGGCGCGGCGGGAGAGCTTGGGCATACATGCGCAGTTCCAAACGGAAGGCTCTGCAACTGCGGATGCAGAGGGTGCCTTGAAACCTATGCCTCCGCAACGGGAATAAAACGAACATACTTTGAACTTTTGGCGTTCTACGGCGGCGGTTCCCAAATTCAAAACAAGGGGTACGACGAAATCGACGCGCTCGCAATCGAGCTTGCCGCCCGCGCAGGGGACAAAATCGCGCTTGAAACATACCAAAAAACGGGGGAAATTCTCGGCAAAAACCTCGCAAACTTCGTTGCCTTTTCAAGACCGCAGAAAATTTTTCTCTTCGGCGGCCCCGTAAAGAGCGGAGAGCTTCTGTTAGAACCTACGCGCAAGGCTCTGGACGAAAACCTCTACCCGATTTGGAAAGGTAAAATCGAAGTAGTGCCGTCGCAGCTGCCTGAAAGCGACGCGGCAATACTTGGCTCTTCAAGCCTTGTTTGGGACGCGGTTGAACGCGAAGTCTGAATGAAAAAGATTTCCGCAATAAAAGAGCGCATTTACGCGCTACGCGGGGGCGGCTCAAAGTTTTCGACCGACAGAATGCGCGAATTTGCCCGCGCTCTCGGCGACCCCCAAAATTCGGCAAGGCTCGTGCATGTCGCCGGAACAAACGGCAAAGGCTCGACTTCGGCGTTCATCGAATCGATTTTGCGCGCGCACGGTTTTGCCTGCGGGCTTTTCACGTCCCCGCACCTTCTGAAAATAAACGAGCGCATACAGCTTAACCGCAAGGAAATTTCAGATTTTGATTTTGAGTCGGAATTTGATTTTTTGGACAAGGCGGCAAAAGAAATTTCTGCGGACAACCCCGACCTTTCCCCCACTTTTTTTGAATACATCACTGCCCTCGCTTTCCAATACTTCAAGCATAAAAAGGCAGACTGGAGCGTCATAGAAGTGGGGCTTGGCGGAAGGCTCGACTCAACCAACATCATAAAGCCTAAAATCAGCCTAATTACTTCGATAGGCTTTGACCACATGCAGTATTTGGGCGAAACCCTGCCTGAAATTGCAAGGGAGAAAGCGGGCATCATAAAGGAAAATACACCCGTTGCCTGCGGAATTTTGCCCAAAGAAGCGATGCTTGAAATAGAAAAAATTGCGCGCGAAAAAAACGCCCCGCTTTACAAGCTCGAAGACTATTTCACATCTTCCCCCGAGTTCGACACCTCAATGCCCGCGCTCTACCAGAAGAAGAACGCCGCTCTTGCCTTTTTGACATGCAAAATACTGGGCAATTTGGGAGAAATCGAATTTTCAGAAGCGATTGCAAAAGACGCGATTTTGGAGACATTCTGGGCGGCGAGGTGGCAGAAAATTCCGTTAAAGAACGGCTCAACCCTCATTTTGGACTGCTCGCACAACGCGGAAGGAGCGGCAGAGCTTGACAAAAACCTGACACTGCTTTCGGAAAAAAACGGCGGCGAAAAGCCCGTAATCGCATGCGGAATTTTAGGCAAAGAACGCGCAATCCCGCTTCTGGAAACAATCTCACGCCACGCAAAAAAAATAATATTTTTAAAGCCGAATGAAGACCGCGCCCTAAGTTTCGACGAGCTTAAAGAATGTATGCCAAAGAATTCCGGCGTCAAAACCGAAAATTCAAGCGTTCAAGAATTGTTTTCGGAAAACTCAATAAAATCCGAATACGAAGGCAAACTCGTTGTTTGCACGGGCTCATGCTATCTCGCAGGCGAAGTTTTGGCGCGAATAAGCGGCAAAAACTGCGACGCTCTGCAAGACATTCTTCCGCCGAAAAATTCAGCTACTCGATAAGCATCGAGCGGACTTCAACACCGTTTAAACGCTCCCTGCCCTTTAAGAATGAAAGCTCCATTATAAACGCGCAGCCCGCCACTTCCGCGCCGAGTTTTTCTGCGAGAGAACACATCGCCTTTGCAGTTCCACCCGTAGCCAAAATATCGTCGAAAATCAAAATCTTGTCTTGAGGCTGAACGTCTTGGCAGTGCACGCACAAAGTGTCGGTGCCGTATTCAAGACCGTAAGAAACTTCAACCGTCTCGCGCGGGAGCTTGCCCTTTTTGCGCACGGGAACCAAAGGCAAGCCAAGCTTAATCGAAAGTGGCGCGCCAAACAAAAATCCGCGCGCTTCAGCCGCAAATATTTTGGTTGCGCCCAAATCCCTGACGCTTGCCGCAAGCTCGTCAATAAGCTGCGAAAATGCGTTCGGATTTAAAAATATCGGAGATATGTCCTTAAATATTATGCCCTTCTTTGGGAAATCCTTTACGACCGCGATGTGTTTTTCTATATCCATTTTATTTTAAGTATATGCCTATTATTCTCTTGTAAGCCTTGTCGTGGAGCTTGGAAAGCTTTTGGGATATGCCGTTTTCTACGCTGAGCGAAAACGCCTCTTTTGCCTTTTTCAAAGACGCTTCAACCGCATCCGCAAAAGATTTTGAAAAATTCTGAATGTTCGACTTCTTTTGGGGAGACAGAATTTGGCATTCAATACAATTATAAATCCTGTCCTCATGGGTGATTTTTTCTTTCGGCTTCATCGCAAAACTCACCCCTTTATCCTTAAAAATGCAATTCATTGAATTTATGAAAGCAAGCACGATTGTCTCCATTTGGCTTTCGTAAGACGCCGCATTGTAAAAATCGAAAAGGTAAAAATCCATGTTCGCGGAAAGGGCGTTGGCGTTTTCAGACACCAAATCGGGATTTTCGCTACCGAATTCCCTCGCGAAAGCCAAGGAAAACTCGTTCTTGTTCACGCTCAGGCTGTCCAAAAAATCGAAATAAAACTTTTT
The DNA here is from genome assembly GCF_033971905.1 of Intestinicryptomonas porci. NCBI lineage: Bacteria > Pseudomonadati > Verrucomicrobiota > Opitutia > Opitutales > Intestinicryptomonadaceae > Intestinicryptomonas > Intestinicryptomonas porci. The sequence continues at coordinate 156,301 of NZ_JALBUT010000002.1, read as the reverse complement.
TATGCCCGCAACGTTTTCGTCTTTAAAGATTGAATTTTTATAGACTTCCAAAAGCCCGCGCATTTCTTCTTTTGAAATTTCGTCCCCCTGAATTTTTTGCGCCGCCGCCAAGAAATCAGAAACGGCGTTTTTAGAATTTGAAAGGCACAAATCAAAAGTTTTTTCCGAATTTCGGGCATAGGCGGCAAGAGCGGCGTTGTCTTTATCAAAGAGAGTTTGGGCGAACGCCTCTTTTTTGTCGTAAATGCGCGAGCAGAAATAAAGGCTCAATAATTTATGCAAGATGATTGCCGCAAAAATTGCGCAAACAACCATACATAAACTGAAAACTATTTTTCTCATCAAGGAATAAATGTTCTCTTTAAAACAGTGTCTTTTATCTTGTCGGATTTTTCGGGATAATCGAGGGTGTAATGAAGCCCCCTGCTTTCCTTGCGCGACATCGCAGAGCGTATGATAAGAAGCGCAACCAAAACCTTGTTGCGAAGTTCAAGCAGGCTCGGCTCGACCTTGAAATTCCAATAGTATTCGTCAATTTCCCGATACAAATTGTTGACGCGGTTCAAGGCGCGCTGCAAACGCTTGTCGGTGCGCACAATGCCGACATAGTCCCACATGGTGCGGCAAAGCTCCTCGTTGTTGTGCTGCAAAATGACCCTCTCGTCGGGATTGCGGACGTTGCCGGAAACCCAGCTTGCAATATGCCCTGAGTTTTCAAAAGAAGACGAACGTATGTATTCGTGCACTGCTTTAGCGGCGTTATCGGCAATGACAACCGCCTCCAAGAGCGAATTGCTCGCAAGGCGGTTTGCGCCGTGAAGCCCTGTGCATGCGACCTCGCCGCAGGCGTAAAGCCCGCCTATGTTTGTTGCGCCGTCCAAATTCGTCTTTACGCCGCCGCACTGGTAGTGAGCGGCGGGAACGACAGGCATATAGTCTTTTGAAATGTCGATGCCCCTTTCAATGCAATGCTCGAAAATCTGCGGAAACCTGTCCTGCAAGTGCTCGCGCGAAAACTTTGTGATGTCAAGCCATACATGCGGAGTTCCAAGACGCTTCATTTCCTGGTCTATTGCCCTCGCAACAATGTCTCTTGGAGCCAAGTCGGCGCGCTCGTCGTATTTCGACATAAACGCCTCGCCCTTTGAATTGCGCAAAACCGCGCCCTCTCCGCGCACGGCTTCCGAAATCAAAAATCTTTCGTTTTCATTGGAATACAAGGCGGTGGGGTGAAACTGTATAAATTCCAAATTCGCGACTTCCGCACCCGCGCGGTATGCCATTGCAATGCCGTCGCCGGTGGCGATGTCGGGGTTTGTCGTAAAAGAGTACACCCTGCCAGATCCGCCCGTGGAGAGCATTATTGCCTTCGCCTTGAAGGTGCGCACCTCGTCAGCCGCGGTATCCAAAACATAAATGCCCAAAACCCTGTTTTCGTCCGCGCTGTTTGCAATACCCACTTTGGATTCGGTTATCAAGTCAACCGCAAAGTGGTGCTCAAACATTTTTATGTTGGGATTTCCCTTGATGTACGCAAGCAGTGCCTCTTCTATCGCCCTTCCCGTATAGTCCTTGACGTGCAAAATCCTTCGCTGGGAATGCCCGCCTTCCCTGCCGAGAGCGGGAGAGCCGTCTGCCTCGCGGGAGAACGGAACGCCGTCTGCCATAAGCATTTTTATCTGGTTCGGACCCGATGTCACTATCGCCCTAACGACATCTTCGTGGCAAAGCCCGTCGCCCGCTATAAGAGTGTCTTTGACGTGCGATTCAAAATCGTCGCAAGAGCTTGTCACGCTTGCAATGCCGCCTTGCGCGTGGTTCGTGTTTGTCTCGGAGCTTTTTTTCTTGGTCACGATTGCGACCTTGTAGCCAAGCCTCGCCGTTTTGATTGCAAAGCTAAGCCCCGCAATGCCGCTTCCAACAACAACTATGTCGAAATTTTCTTCCATTTTTTTTCGCGCTCTTTCAAAAGAAAAACATTTTCCGCGTTTTCTACAAAACCATATTGTCGATAAGCCTCGTCTGGTCGAGCCAAACGGCTATCGCCGCCCTGCATTTGCCGGGCACAAGCTCCTTGACGGGAAGCGATGTTTCTGCATCGACGATTTCCACATAAATAACGCGTATTCTGGACGACTTTGCAAGGCTGTTGACTATCGCAGCCTTTACCCTGTCGATGTTTCGGCAACCCTCCTCCACCATGGCTTTGCCGACTTTAAGCGATTCCGAAAGCCTGCAAGCGGTTTCAAGCTGCATGCCGTGCAGATATTTGTTTCGAGAGCTTAGCGCAAGCCCGTTTTCCTGCCGCACCAAAGGCGCGCGGATGATTTCAACATCCATGAACAAATCGCGCACCATTCTTTTTATTACCGAAACCTGCTGGGCGTCCTTTTCGCCGAAAACTGCGACGTCGGGCTTTACGATGTTAAACAAAATTGCGACCACCGTCGTGACCCCCCTGAAATGGGTCGGGCGCGACTTGCCGCACAAATTCGCGCTTATTTCCTCTTCAACGACACAAGTGGAGGCGTCTTTTTTATAAATGGACGACGCAAGAGGCGCAAACACCACGTCAACGCCCCTGCCCTCGCAAGCCTTCGCGTCTTCTTCAAGCTGGCGCGGATATGCTGAAAAATCCTCGTTCGGACCGAACTGGGTCGGATTTACGAAAATAGAAACCACTGTGATGTCGGAATTTTTCTTCGCGATGTCAATAAGGCTCAAATGCCCTTCGTGAAGTGCGCCCATTGTGGGAACAAGCGCGATTTTTTTGTTTTCCCTGCGCATTTGCGCGGAAAATGCCGACATTTCTTGCGGAGTTTGTATTATTTTCATGGCTATTCCCCTTGTTTTATGAATATACTGGCACTTTATTTTCTAAAATCAACAATTTAACAAAAATAATATCGCCTGTTCCGCCTAATTGGAGCTTGCAAAATCTGCATAAAATTTGCGATACTGTGAAAATTGCTTACAAGCAGAATTTTTTCGGCAACATTTGTTAAAAAGGAAATCGAAAATGGCAGAAACTTCCGCAAAGAAAGAGCGCATAATAGCCCTGATGCACGGGGCTGACAAACCGGGAATCGTGGCGAGAATATCAGGCTGGATTTACGCGCGTGGAGGCAATATCCACCACGCAGACCAGCACCACGACAACGAAAACGGCATATTCTTTCAGCGCGTCGAGTGGGAGCCCGCGGGCAATGTCGAAGACGAAATCGAGCTTTTCAAGCATATTGCCGAAGGCGAACTCGGAATGGAAACTGTCATTTCAACATCATCAAAAAAGCCGAAAGTCGCCATTATGGTTTCGAAATTCGAGCACTGCTTCTTCGACATAATAATGCGATGCAGAATGGGAGAGTTAAACTGCGAAATCACCTGCGTAATTTCAAACCATGAAAAGCTTCGCCAAATGAGCGAAATGCTGGGGCTTAAATTCTACTGCGTGCCCGTCACGAAAGAAAACAAGGAAGAGGCGGAAGCCGAACAAATGCGCATATTGAAAGAAAACGGCGCAGACTTGATTGTAATGGCGCGGTACATGCAGATTTTGTCCCCGAATTTTCTGAAAAACTGTGGCGCACCCGTAATCAACATACACCACAGCTTCCTGCCCGCATTCGCTGGCGCAAAGCCCTACCACCAGGCATACCACAGGGGAGTTAAAATCATAGGAGCAACCGCACACTACGCGACTGCCGACTTGGACGAGGGCCCGATTATAGCGCAAGATGTCACCACAATATCGCACCGAAACACGGTCGAAGACTTAATACGAAAAGGCAGGGAACTTGAACGCACTGTTTTGGCAAATGCTGTCCGTTGGCACTTGCAAAACCGCATACTTGCCTACAAAAACAAAACCGTGGTGTTCGATTAGAATTTTTCGAGATGGATTTTAAAATATCAGTCCTTGTTTTTGTAAAAAATCCGTCGGGAAAACTGCTCCTTATCAAGCGAAAAAAAGAGCCGAATAAAGACTCCTGGTCTCCCATCGGCGGCAAGCTTGAAATGCAAGACGGAGAATCGCCATTCCAATGCGCAATTCGCGAAACTCATGAAGAAATCGGGCTTCATCTGACTGAAAGCGACCTGCACCTCTTCTCAATGATTAGCGAAAAAGCCTATGAAGGCTCGACAAACTGGCTGATGTTTTTGTTCGACTGCAAAAAACCCATGCCAAGCTTGCCTCCCGAAATAGACGAAGGGCGTTTTAAATTCTTTTCGAGAGAGGAGATAAATTCCATAAAAATCCCCGAAACCGACCGTAAATTCATTTGGAAACTGTGGGACGAAGCCCGCGGCGGATTTTCGGCAATCCGCGCAGACTGCTCCCCCCAAAAGGAACTGCGCGCAATAATTGAAGAGCAAATTTAATAATAGGCAAATATGAAAAAAGAAGACGAAAAAATACTTAACATATTCCGCGAAACAAAAGCCCTCATGGAAGGGCATTTCATTCTCCGCAGCGGTCTGCACTCGGGGCATTTCTTCCAATGCGCAAGGGTCTGCGAACACTTGGACAGAGTTGAAGAGCTTGTGGAAATGCTCGTAAAAAAGCTCAATCCCGACGACTACGACGCCGTTTTGGCTCCCGCCATGGGCGGTTTGGTATTGGGACAGGAAGTTGCAAGACAGCTGAAAAAACGCTTCATTTTTGCCGAAAAAGTTGACGGGAACCTCGCGCTCCGCCGCAACTTTAAAATCTCAAAAGGCGAAAGGTTTTTGGTCGTGGAAGACGTAATCACAAGGGGCGGCAGGGTTGACGAATGCTTGCAAATAATCAAGGAAAACGGCGGAACTCCCGTCGCCGTCGCGGTTTTGGTTGACAGAAGCGCGGGAAAGGCGAAGTTTGAAGTCCCGTGCGCAAGTCTCTTGGAGTTTTCATTCCCGACTTACGAAGCCGACAAGCTTCCGAAAGAGCTTGCCGCAATTCCCGCGGAACACCCAGGTTCATAAAAGCTTTCTTCGTTTTCCCAAGGCGCGCAGAATTTATGCGCGCCTTTTTTATGCAAAAGCCCAACGCTACGAATTTTTAAGCTTTTGAAAGCAAAATTTTTCAAAGAAAAGCGATTTGAAAATTTCAACACTCCCTGTTTTTGCGGGGTTATGAAGCGTTTAAGACAAATTGAATTTTTTTATTTTTGGCGGAACAAGTTTTAAATATCTTTGTCTGTTCCCTTGTAAGACAATAACCCCGAAATTTTATACCAATGAAAAGAAACAGATTAAAGTCGCCGCTCGGTACAATATACACTTATTCTTTTGAAAGCAAAAAGACCGAAACGTCTGCAATCCAAAGAAATTCCTATCTTGGACTTCGCGGGCTTCCCGACAGAAAAATTGCAAAAGCCGCATCTTTTAAATTTGCAAAAGCCTGTTTAAATTGATTTTCAAAAAACAAAAAAAGGGAAAGCCCAAAGCTTTCCCTTTTTTAATACCCGAACAAAAGACTTACTTCTGCCCGATTTCAGCAAGCATATTTTGGAACCATTCAAAAGAAGTGTTGAACGGCTTGCCGCCCTTGATGCGCTCAAATTCGATTGCGCGCAAAACACAGCCTTGGTCTTCGTCATGTCCGATAACCCCGCCTTCGCGGCGCATGGCGCATTCGACAGCCAAGTCGGCACAGCTCTTTATGAGGTTTAAGTCAGCCGCGTTTGAAGCCGCCGCGCGGGCAAAATATCCGCTCTTCTGAACCAAAACTTTTTCAGCTCCAAGCATTTCCGCAAACTGGCTTCCGAACCACTTGCCGGGATTTACCGCATCGAGCTTGACGTGCCCAAACGCGTCGCGCGGAACGCTTTCGCCGCGTGCTTCCATTTCGGCAACAATCGTCTTTACGCCGGCGCCTTCGGATATGAAAATGTTTACGCAGTCTTCCTCGTCCATAATCTTCTTCAAACGGGCGGCTTCCTTTTTGATGTCGATTTCCATTTCGGGAATGAAAATTGCATGGACGTCACGGCGTTTTTGAGATACGCCAATAGATGGCAGCCATTCCGCATTTTTAAGCATCTTGCGGTATTCGTGCGCGGTTTTCGCAGTAAGCCAACCGCAGTTTCTGCCCATGACTTCATGGATGATGAGCATTCTCGGGTTTGCGGTGGATTCGCTTACAACGTTCCAAAAATACTTCGCGCCCTCTTCTGCGGCAGTCCATGCACCAAGGCTCTGCGTAATGGGATAGACGTCGTTATCGATCGTCTTGGGAAGACCGATGACAGTTAGCTCGTAGTTGTTTTCCTTTAAGAATTTTGCAAGGTCCGCGGCGGCGGTATTGGTATCGTCTCCGCCGATAGTGTGCAAAACGTCAACACCGTCTTTTACGAGCTGGTCTGCGGCGACCTTTTGCGGATCCTGACCTTCTTTTACCAAGCCGCGCTTTACGCAGTCTTTCACGTTAGTGAGCTTAACGCGGGAATTGCCGATTGGCGAGCCGCCGTACTTCAAAAGGACGTGCGCATTTAAACGCATGTTTGCGTCAACTTTCACGCTTTGCCCCAAAAGAAGCCCCTTGTATCCGCCGAGATAGCAGATGATTTCAATAGACGGATCGATTTCCGAATAGCGTTGAATTAAGTCGCCTATCGCGCTTGAAAGGCAGGGGGCGAGCCCGCCGGCTGTCAGAATGCCAACTTTTTTAGGTTTCATGATTTAAATAAAAAATTAAGAAAAAATTATGCCCAAGTTTTTGCTTCGCGCAAGTTTTTTTCAATATAAAACAAAATTACCCGAAAAAACCGTTTAGTTTTTTAAAACATTGCGCTCAAAGAAAATTTTTTCACTTTTTTGTTGATTTTAAAAATCAAGCCATTAGGCTTTATCTTATGAAAATTCTTAAATTTGCATCTTTAATCGCATTTGCAGTTGCGTCTTTTTCTTTGACAGGCTGCACTTCGAACACAACAACGGCACACCAAAAGTCAACGGCATGGGGAATTTACACTTTTGAACCCGCATGCTTCGCGGCAACCGACACCATGGGCATAAGGCTTACGACTGACGAAGTTGCAGGCATGGAAATCCCCTCGGGCGACCGTTTGCAACTCTTCTGGGGCATTCTCTCCATCGAAGACTATTGATTTTTACACAATACCTCTTTTTAAACGGATGCTTTTTAAGGCGTCCGTTTTTTTGTGCCATTAAAAACGACTATTTGTTTGCGCCGCTTGACATATTGCCTTGTAAAACCAAATTCGGTCTATAAAATGCGAAATAAAACTTTTGGAAAAGCTTATGTTGAGAATAATATCCGCAACAATTTTTACGCTTCTTTTAACTTTGGCACAGGCAAATGCAAAAATAATTGAAGTAAAATCGCCAAACGGCACTCTTTGCGCAAAGATGGAAGACGACGAAAATCTGAAATATTCGCTCTTCTTAGACGGCACTCCCCTGCTTGAAAATTGCGCAATTTCAATGCACACCGACAAGGGCGACTGGGGCGTAAATTCCAAAATAAAATCGTCAAAACAAACCCTCATAGATAAAACCGAAAGTTCCCCCTTTTTCATAAAAAGCAAAATTCGCGATTTCTGCACTGAGGCAGTTCTTGATTTCGGTCAATTTTCCTTAATTGTCCGCCTTTATGACAACGCATTCGCGTTCAGGTTTGTCGGCAAAATGGGGAAATCCCAAATGTTGGTGAAGTCCGAAACATTCGAGCTGAAATTCCAAAGCGACGCAACCGCATGGATTCATGGCTGCGGCGGCGTGCAAACCTCTTTTGAAGAAGAAATCATGACTTGGAAAGTGAAAGACCTCGAAAGAAAATTTGCCGCGGGACTGCCTTTCGTGGTTTCGCAAAACGGCGTAAAAATCGCCGTGCTTGAAAGCGACGTATTCTCCTATCCTTCTCTCCGCGTAAAATTCGACAAAGAAAAAAAACATCCCGTCGGCTGGAATGCCAAATATCCTAAAACTTTTAAAATCGCATCATTCGGACGTACAGTTGTCGCCGACGAAGAAGAAGATTTCATCGCAAAGACAAACGGAAACGCAAAATTCCCGTGGCGCATTATCCAAGTGGCAAAAGAAGACAAAGAGCTTCTTGAAAGCGACTTGGTCTATAAACTCGCAACCCCATCAAAAATAAAGGACACTTCGTGGATTCCATCGGGGATTTGCACTTGGGACTGGATGTGCCGCAACAACTTGCGCGGCGTCGATTTCGACCCACAACTAAACCAAAAATCCGCCCACTACTTCATAGACTTCGCCTCTAAATTCGCTCTGGCATTCGCGCTTATTGACGACGGCTGGGTAAAGGGAGACGCCATTAACGACGATACCCTCTTTTTAAAAGGCGACTACCGCATCGACATCAAAGAGGCGGCGGCATACGCAAAATCAAAAAACGTGAAATTCTTGCTTTGGGCTCTCGCAAAAAATATCGCTTACGACCCCGAAAATTCTTTCAAAATGATTGCAGAAAACGGCGTTGCAGGGCTTAAAATCGACTTTATCGAACGCGACGACCAGCTCGCAAACGAAATGCACGAAAAATTCGCGCGCATTGCGGCAAAATACAAGCTTGCGATATTTTTCCACGGGTGCTTGCGCCCCACGGGAATGAACAGAACATACCCAAACATTTTAAGCTACGAAAGCGTCCGCGGCAATGAATTTCCCCAAATAATGAGCCCCGAACAAAACGTAAAAATCGCGCAAACCAGAACTCTCGTCGGACCTCTCGACTATACGCCTGGAGTGATGACAAACACCCAGGACACCCCCAAACAACGCCTGCGCGATATTCTTATTACGAAAGGGACTCGAGCAAGCCAAATTGCCCTTTTTGTAATGTACTTTTCGCCAATACAAATGGTTTGCGATTCCCCCACGACATACGAAAGCGAACCTAAGACTACTAAATTTTTGGCGGGCATTCCAACCGTTTGGGACGAAACCAAAGCCATAAACTGCAAAATGGACGAGTACGCCACGATTGCGCGCCGAAAAGGCGATGTTTGGTACTTGGCGGGACTAACGGTCAAGGGCAACCACAAGCATAAAGAAAACTTGTCGGAATTTTTAAATCCCAATGAAAAATATGTAGCAGAAATATACCGAGACACAACAAATTCGCATAAAATCGGAATGGACTTTAAGCATGAAACAATCGAAGTAAACGGCGGCGACACAATAACTTTTCCCGTCGCAAATAACGGCGGATTTGTAATAAAATTCACAAAAAAACCACGCCCTTGATTGCCGCCGCATCTGCTTGGATTTTTCAAGCCGCGCTTTATTTTCCAAAATTTATTTGAGCAAAATTTTTGCAAAAAAAATCGATAAATCGCAAAAACTCAAATTTTTTCCAAGCCAACCAAAAAACAAAAAAAGCCTGCAAACCCTTTAAAATAGCGGATTTGCAGGCTTTTAAAATGGTGCCAGGGAGAAGATTTGAACTTCCGACCAAAGGCTTATGAGTCCTCTGCTCTACCACTGAGCTACCCTGGCATTGGGAAATTGGAGCGGGCGAACGGTCTCGAACCGTCAACCTCGACCTTGGCAAGGTCGCGCTCTAGCCAATTGAGCTACGCCCGCGTTGCGGATTGGATTCTCCAATCAATTAAAGCTCTCTACAATGCCGCTTTATTTCGATATGTCAAGCTCTAAACTGTAACTTTTTCGGAAATTTTTTGGCGCGGACACCAAATCGCCCTTGTCGATGCCATTAGCGATGTTGTCGCTCAAAAGCATTTGCAAAACAGGGCGAAGCCTCTTTACATTCTTTTTGTCGAAAACCAAATAAAAATGAAGGGCAAGCGGATAGTCCCCGTTTTGGATGTTCTCGGACGTAGGCTTGAACGGATGCGGCTTTGCCCCGCCCTGTGCGACTGCGAGAGCCTTTATGCCGGGATTGTTCGGAGCTACGTTAACAATGGCGATTGCGTTCGTCGTGCTTTTTATGACGTTTACGACCTGCTCAAGATTTTCCTTTATATCAACGGAATCCGACATATTTTCGCCATCCAAACATTTGCTTTTGAAAAGCTCGACTGCGATATTGTCAAGAAAACTCGTGCTGAGAGCGTATATGTTGCGCAGTGAAATCGTGTTGTTCAGCCCCAAATTCGACCAAGTATCGGTCTGTTCCCCCGTGGAACCGAAAATTTGGCGTAGCTGCGGGATTGTTATTTCCTCTATCGGATTTTGCGAATTTACGATTATTGAGGCGATTTGATGCGCAAACGGAACTGCGGCAAGCCCATCGGGAAATTGGTCGGAATCCAAAATTGCGACAATGGCGATGTCCGCCTTGCCCGCCTTCAAGTCGTTAAGCCCGTCCCGCGAGCCGTTCATTTCGACAACGCATTTTGCGCCCATCAAATTCGACTGCGCCAAAATTTCCTTTGAAATTTTATCTCCCACAATGTCGGACCCGACTATTTTAACGGGATTTTGGGCAAATGCAAAAGAAGCCGCAAAGAATGAAAGCGCAACAAAAGCGTACTTAAACGAAAAATTTTTCATAAAGTAAATAGTAATTAACAAAATATTCTCTTCAAGTAAAAAAATAGACATAAAAAGCTTGAAATTTAAAAAAGATAAAACATATTTGACTGAATAAAAATTACGGAGCGTAGCTTAGCCTGGTAGAGCGCTACGTTCGGGACGTAGAGGTCGGAGGTTCGAATCCTCTCGCTCCGAGTTTTTGGAAAAACCGCTTAGACATTGCGTTTAGGCGGTTTTTTGTTGATAAATAAATGGGTTGCAGAGGCTTTGCCTTTTTGCAAATCGCTGCGTTTGGCTGCCAGAGAATGCGTTAAAAAAATCCCTCAAACGCATTTGTTTGGGGGATTTTTATGATTTCCGCAGGATAAAAATTTATAGCACTAAATCCTTGAAAATTCGCTTTTGGCGGGCACTCAAAACGTCAGAGCATATTTTTTATAAGCCATGTGGCGGCGTCAAACTCATTCTTTGCGGAAAGCTTGCCGCGCAAAAGCCCGGCGTCATTTTGCGCCGCCGCAATGACTTCGGGGTTTTCCAAACACTCGCGCATTCTGTCGGCAATCGCTTTCGGCTTTGCCGCACCCTGTATGAATTCGGGCCATGCAGGCCTGTCCAAAAGGATGTTCGATATCCCCAAATATTTTATTGAAACCAGCATTCTGCCAACAATGTAGGTGAGCGGATTTGCCCTGTAAACTATCGCCCCGGGTATTGCTTCAAGGCACGCGCTAAGAGATATTGTCCCTGAACTCATCAGCACCGCCTTCGCTCCTATTCTTCCCTCGTCGCTTATCTTGCGCAAATGCACGCGCGAAGACACGTCGGGATATTTCTTCAAGACGCCTTCAAGCACCTTCAAAATACCCTTGCCCGGATACGGCACGACAGCCTCTTCGTTTTCCATCAAGCGCAAAGTTTCAAGCATTATCGGAAAAATTCTGCCGACCGCAATTTCGCGCGAACCGGGCAGAAACAGCATGGGCGAATTTTTGTCGTAATAAACCTTTGACTCGTATTCTTTTGAAAGAAAGGGATGCCCCACAAAATCGACTTTCAAAGAAGTGTCCTCATAGCACTTTGTTTCAAATGGGAAAATAACGGCGAGAGCGTCCAAAGTTTCAGCCATTTTAAAGCGGCGGCGGGCTTTCCAAGCCCAAATTTGAGGGCTGATGTAATACAATAGCTTTATGTTCCCCCCGCCTTTCACGCTCAGCCCTTCTTTCTTCAATATAGACGCCAAATGGAGATTAAACCCGGGATAATCCACAAAACAAACTGCCTTGGGCTTATATGTTCTTATCCACTCCGTAATTCCGCGCAAAAGAGCCTTGAAGGAGGAAAGGTTTTTCAGAACTTCCACAAGCCCGACCACGGAAAATTTCGTCATGTCGAACAAAACCTGTACGCCCCTGCGCGCCAACGCCCTGCCACCCAAAGCGCAAATGTTGAGTTCGGGATTAAGCTCCGAAAGCCTGTCAACCATCCTCGCCGCCTGCTCGTCGCCTGAATGCTCGCCCGCGATGAACAAAACGTCGCACGAGCCGTCCTCGGGCGGCGGAAAAGAAAAAGAGCTCGGGATTTTTGAACTCATTTCTGCAAATTCGGAGCGATTTGGCTTGTGATTTCAAGCGCGATTTCCAAGGCAAGACTACCCAAATTTACGCCGACTTTCGGCATTTTATGGTTTATCACGCAGTCCGCAAAGCTTTCGAGTTCAGCCTTCAACGGCTCTTGCTTGTCGAAGGGAACTTCGCTGCGTTCTATAGAGCCGTTTTCAACTTTTACCAAATGCCCCGACTGGTTCATAAAGTCAAGCGACATATATGCCCCGGGCTGGAATATCCTGATTTCGCGAAGCTTCTTCGGGCTTACGCGGCTTACGTTTAAATTCGCCATGCAACCGTTCTTGAATTTTATGCGCGCATTTGCGATATCTTCGGTGCGGCTTAGAACGTTTACGCCGACGGCTTCAACGGACTCCACTTCCGAATTTGCAAGCTTTAAGACAATGCCGATGTCGTGAATCATCAAATCCAACACGACTCCGACTTCCGTACCTCTTATGTTAAAAGGCGCAAGGCGGTCCGCTGAAATGAATTTCGGATTCGAGACGTTTTTTTCCATAAATCCCATTACGGGATTAAAATGCTCGATATGCCCCACCTGCACGATTAAGTCGTTTTTCTTCGCCTCTTCGATGATTTTTTTTGCGTCCTCCACGGATGTGCAAATAGGCTTTTCGATAAGCAAATGGCAACCCGACTTCAAGAGGGGAAGCGCGACTTGCGTGTGTTTGTCGGTTGGAACCGCAACGCTCAGGGCATCGGCATTTGAAGCCAGCTCCTCTATCGAACTGAAAACCTTGCAGCCGTATTTGCCCGCGATTTCAGCCGCCCTCTCCGGGCTTGCGTCGTAAATGCCGACAAGTTCGGTCTTTTCAAGTTCGGAGTAAATGCGCGCGTGGTGTTGCCCCAAATAGCCAACGCCGATAACGCCGCAACGAAGCTTTTTTTGATTTTTCATATTGTTTGGAATTTTTAACGATACCGCAAAAAAACACAAGGTTATTTCTATTCGGATTTTTTTCTGTCGCTTTCTTCGGCATCCATTTTCTTTTCAAATTTTTCCATTATGGATTCGTCGCTTTTAAAAACGTTCAGAGGGCGCAGATTTATGGATACATCGGGATTGTCGAAATTCCCTCTGACTTCGACTTCCGCAAGGCTTGAAATAGGGTTTACAACGCTCATAATATGCGAAACAAGAGGAGTTTTTACTTCCGAAAACGGAGAAAATATCAAGTTTGCGTTTATTAAATCCTTGCTAAAATCGTACCTCGCCTTGCCGATTATCTTTGCGGCGGGACCCGTGATTTTTATGTCGTCAAATGAAATCTGAGCGTCCTCTATTTCAAAAGGAGACTCGGCATACGAAAGCTCGAAACTTCCGACAGGCAAGCGCAAAACCGAAGTAAGGCGCGAAAAAAGCCCGAAAATGTTGATTGTCGCAAGCTTGGGATTTTCCAGAAATATCTCCCCCTTGCCCTTAAAGCTTTCCAAAAAATCGGAAAAGCCGGAAATATCGACATTGGCATTCAAAACTCCGTATTTTGAATTTTCAACCCCCGCCTCGTCTTCTACGGCGGCTTTCTTTTCATTGGGCGATTTTGAAAGCCCCAAAAGCACGTCCATAAATTTTTGCTGGTTGGCTTTCTCTATGTTCAATTTGGCTGAAAAATAATCCTTGCCGTCCCTTTTCCCGACAAAGACCTCTCCGGCACCGCGCCCGTTTGCGATGATGAAATCCATTTCCGACAAATAAATGTCGTCTCCCAAAATGTAGGATTTGAATTTCAAATTTTGCAGCTCAAACTTCCCCGCCCGCGTATTTCCCGCGCATTCATAGTCCAAATTCATTATATCAGGCGCATTTTTTTCGCGGTCCGGATTTTTCATCAAAAGATTTAGGGAAATCTTGGGAGCTTCGTCAAAATCCAGAATTTCCAAACTTTCTTTCACCTTCTCTCCGCCCATTGCGATAAGCTCCTCCCTGTTTAAAGTGGAGCGGGCAAATATGCGGTTTTCGTTGTAGGAATCGAGCTTTTTGGAAAAATAAGCCCAATCCAACGCACCCATAAGAGTTCTATCGGCATTTCTTACATAAAGGTCGAAAATTGAAATTCTCGCAGGATTTACCCAGACTACAAGGCTTGCCTCGTCGAAAAGAACATTGTTTCGATATGCGTTTTGAAGGCTCACAAAACCGTAAACATCCATAAATTCAGGATTTCCCCAAGTCCCGTAAACAACGATGTCTGCACAAGGAAAGTCCTTTACGAACTTGAAGTCGCCGAACACGTCCTTCCACCACTCTTCCATGAAGTGGTTTATCGCGGACGGGCGAAGCGAACCCGAAATCATAAATTTATAGTCGAAAGTTTTTAAGTTTTGATAAATGTCGGCATCTACAATCCAACCCTCCGTTGAAACCGCCCTTGCGCCGTTTGCCCAAAAATCCCCGCTCTTGGAGTCATAAAAAACATCGCCCGAAAGGCTCTTCGCATCCACGCCGAAAAGCAGGGAGTTTTGTATGTCCAAAAACATTTTGCATTCAACCGAAGGCGTTTTTGTTTCGACGTCGATTTTAACTTTTGCGCCGCCGTCCAAAAAAATCCCCGAATCGGAAAATCGAAACCAGCCAAGCTCTTCGGCTTCTGGAATAAGCGAACACTTCAAAAGCGGCTCAGGCGAAAAATTTCCGCTTAGCTTTACGTTGAAATCTTCCACGCTACCCGTAAACTCGGCACCCAAACTTCCCCCTCCGATTTTCCAGAATGATTTAAGCCCGTCAAGCGAAGTTCTTAGCGTCTTTATATCGGCAAGATTCAAAGCATCTTTCATTATCTCGGCATAGCCTATTTCAGCTCCGTAAACATTAAGGTTTGAAAGAGACGCGTGAATGTTCAAAAGGCGCATTTCATTTAAGTCCAAATTTGCGAACGCCTTGCAAGACTTCGCCAAAACTTCTCCCCCGAAATCCGCGCCCGTTGACAAAATTTCAGCCGAAACCAAATGCCTTACTCCCTTTTTTTCATAAGACAAGAAAGAAGCGAAGTCGGAAAATTTCAAAGTTCTGCCCGAGACATCGACTGAAAAGCCCGACGAATTTGCCCTCAAAAAGGCTCTCGCCAAGCCGTCTTTTTCAATGTCAAATTCTATGTTTGCCGCGGGAAAATTAAAAGTTTTTAAGTACTGTTTTGAAAAATGCGCCTTCTCGCAAAAATCGTCCCATTGCTTAAAAGAATTTTTGGAAGAGCCTTCCCCGCCCGATAAATTTTCAAGCAAAAACTGCTCGGAAACATTGCCGCACAAAGAAACGCAGAGCGTTTCAAAGTAGAAATTCGCGAATGAGATTTTGTAAAAATCTCCGCGCTTGAACGCGTTTAGCGAAAGATTTTCAAAAATCGGGAAATTTGAATTGCCGCCAAAGCCAGAATATATGTCGCACCCCTGCAAGTATAAAGCCCGCAAACCCAAACGCCCCCTCAGAAGCTTTAATATCTCAAAATCAGCCTTCAAATTCTTTGCGGTAAAAAGCGGCTTTTGCGAATTTATAAAAGACACCTTTAAATCCGAAAAATCGAGCCTGCCGTTTAGCGACACTCTTATTTCTTCGGCTTCAATATTTATGCCAAAGTTTTGCGCAAGGCTTAGAATTTGCTCCCTCATCCTTGAGGGCATCGGCATCGACAAATCGAAAAAAAACGACAAAATACACGCCGCAAGCCCCAAAACAAACGCAGACAAAACAATATTTAAAGCCCTGCGCGCGAATTTAAGAAATCCGCGCAAAAAGACATCGCGTTTGTTGTCTGGACGTTCTTCCATCGTTAAAAATGCGAAAAAAAACAGCCAAGCGCATTGAAGCTTCAGTTTTTCACATCCTGATGCTCCAAAGGCTTAGGGGCGGGAGTTTTAAAAATTTCAGGCTCGTTTTTTTCGATTATAAAAAATGAAAGGGCGTCTATCAAATTTTGGGGGATTTCAAAAACCGATTTCGGCTCAAAACTTGCGCCGTACTGCGTTCTGCCGCCCGCGCGCCCCGAGAAGAGCCAGCTTTTAAGCTCGGTCTTGCTTCCGCCTGTTCCCGCCATCGCGATTTCAGCGGAAAGGCGGTATTTCCAAGCAAAACCCCCGCCACCGATTTTTACGCCGTCTTCCCCGAAAGGAGCATCCAAATATTTCAAAACGACAAATTTTTTGACAGCGTCCAAAATTTTAACGGCAGAACTTCTGTCCGCATCGGGAAGAGAGGAAAGAGCATTTTTCCAGCCGCTTCCATCCTGCGCCATCTCAAACAAAACTTTGCCGCCGACTTCGGAAAGAATGACTTTTCGGACTTCCGCCTTTTCCGGCAAAACGCTTAAAACCCTCGATTTGCAACTTAAAATATCGGAAGGAATCCCGCGCAAAACATTCGGAGAAATTCCGTAAACAGAGGGGCTTCCTGCCATCGAAACATATACCATCTCGCTTTCGGAGCTGTTGAAAGGAAGTCCAGCGACAAGCGTTTGCACCGCGCCATTTGACTGCCTTAGCGATATTTTGAGAGTCGGCGCATCGAAACCGAATCGCTTTGCGTCTTCTCCGCGCGCGTCGGTCACAAACTCGCGCGCCCTAACGGATTTCAATTTTGAGATTATCGAGTTTACAAGGACAAAATCGGCGGGGACGGTTTCCAATGCGCCGCTTGAATTTTTGCCGATGGCGTCCCATTCTCCAATTTTGATTTTTTTCAGTTTTACGGAAGAAGCGGCGGAAGAAATGTCAATTTCGTCCAAGTTGAGTTCGTCGAATTTCAAAAACGCCTTGTCGCGCAAATCCGTCTGGATTTTCCCCAAGTTTTTGAATAAAGAGGCGTCAACCATGAAAACGGTCGGATTTTCATCAAGCCTCGCATAGCGCAAAGTTCCGTTAGGCAGGAGGCTGCCCAAAAACAAAGTCTGCTTGCGGTTTGTCCCCTGCAATGTTATGGACGTCGGGAGATTGGCAACGTCAAGCCCCGTGTTTACGGCATTTGGCGGGGCGAAAGAACGCGCAGTCACGCTTTCAAGCATATCCAAAAATGCGTTGACTTCCCCCGTATCTGCATGGGCGACAATGGGCGTTTCAAAATTCCACGAGTCGCCGTCCTTGACTAATCCCACCCTTCTCAAATCGGAGCGCAGAGGTATTTTGGAGTCGCCAAGCGGTAGGCGTATTGAAAATGACGATATTTCAAAGCGCGGAATTTCAAAAACATTCTGCCCTCTGAGCAAGTCAATGTCGTTTGACAAATTTTCAGCCAAAGTTTTGTCGGCGACTATTATGCGCCCGCTCGACACGTCCTGCATGTAAACCTTGTCGCCCACGGGAGTATTTTTGCCGATTTTAAGCTCGCGCATGTTTTTGCCGTCGCCGTACCTGAAAGTCAGCACGGGATCTTCAAGACCGTAGTCGGCAAGGCTCTGCCCGTGCTTTTTAAGGTCGTCAGCCTCAAAGCTCGTTTCCTTGTCCAAAAATTCAAGCTGGTTGCGTATTCTGCTTAGAGCGTAGAAATTTGCCGACCATTCAATGGGGGAAACTATGCGCCAGCGGTTATTTTCAAATTTCAAAATTCTGGGCTTGTCCAAATTTTTGCCGGTAATTTCAAGATACGAAAAATCGGCAAAACCGCCGCCGTCGCGGATAATGTTAAGCGACGGAGTATGCTCCAAATACCATAGCGAAAGAAGCATCAGAATGTTTGCGGCAAGAAGAATTATCGTTAATTTAAAGCGCATGCTACTGCCTCCTCAAAAGATATGTTAAAAACCCCGCAAGCAAAATGGCGGCGGGCAAAATCAAAAATTTAAGCCCAAGGCTTTTCAGCTCTCCCCTGCTTATGACAAGGGAATACCTGTCAACTTTTCTGGGGGCGATGTTTAGCGAATGGTTTTCATCGAAAAGCCAATTTATCGTATTCATCGCAAGCTTGGAATTTCCGAGAGCGTTAAAGCGGGCGTTTGTTATGAAATTCTCGTCTCCGAAAACGGCAAGCCTGCCGCCGCCGATGTCCAAGCCCAAGTCGGAGCCGCCCTTGCGGGTGGCAATCATCGCCAAAGGCAGAGGGCCTTTTAAATCCGCCGCGTCGTCGTAAACAAGCTTGCCGCCGCGCTTATACGACTTGTCCGCCCAGCTCGTATGGTTTGAGCCGATAAGCGGAAACAAGCTTAAATTACCGTCAACAGCCGCGCCCAAGTCTTCCCTTACGGGGCGCGCCGAGCCGAACTGCACGGGCAAACCCAAATCGACAAGATATTTTACGACGGGGTGCGGCTTGGAGGGAAACACCCTTGCGATTATTTCACCCGTGGAAGATTCGTATTCGGCAGAATCCACAATCATCATGTCGTCAGAGCGCAATCCCCATTCAAACAGAATGTCGTCAAGCCCGATAATGGGCCCCATTCCCAAAAACATTACAACCCTGCCGTTATTCTTTGACAAATACTTGCGCACCAAATCCAGCTCCCTCGGCAAAAAAGAAGTCTGCGGAGCGGCGATGACAAGCATGTCTGCGTCTTCGGGAATTTTCTTTGAAACATTCAAATCGACCTCGTCAAGCTTGTAGCCTGAAAGGGAAAGAGCGTTTGCAAACTCGCTAAGCCCCGTGTTTGGCTTCAAGCTTTTATAGCTCAGTTCACCGTGCCCCTTTACGAAGTAGATTTTGTTTTCCTTGTCGGAGGAAACAGACAAAATAGCAGAACTTACTGCCTGCTCGCCCTTGAAATTTTTTCGCTTTCCGTCTTCGATGTCGTACAAGTCGGAAAGCACGAGTTTTTTGTTTTTATCTTCACACGAAATTATTATGCAGTTTTCAATGTCTCTTCCGAAACGCAGGGCAAGCTCGTCACCACGCTTGCGATTTACTATCGGGTCAACCGCGGCAAATTTCACCTTTCTCTCCCCGCCGACCGACGAAGAGTAGGCGTAAAGCTCCAAAAGCCGCGTAATTTCCTTTAAAATAGCTTTCGACTCCGCATTTGCCGCATGCCCCGAATTTGAATCGACCCTCATTGTAAGATAAATCTCAACGGGCTTTTTTAAGGTTTTCAAGTACGCAACGCTTTCGGGAGAAAGCGAATTTGCCCTGTTTTTGGAAAAGTCGTACTTTATGTAATGCCTGCTCGCAATCAAATTAAGCCCGATGAAAAGCGTTGCCGCCAAAAATATTTGCAAGAACAAATTGATGGCGCGAAAAGTGCCGACAACCCTAAAATTCTCAAATTTCTTAGACCTGCGCATATGCTATGAACTCCTGTATTCGGTAATGAGCGACGTGGCTCCGATAAACGCCGCCGCCGCGCTCAAATATAAAAAGAACGGGCGCGTGTCCAAAAGAGAATTGGAAAAATCTTCGAGATGCTTGAAAGACTGCGCGTAGTCGGCAAAAGACTCCGCCCAAACGCTCCAAGCAGTGTCGGAAGGGCTTATGTTGACGGCAAGCGCGCTTCCCACAATCGCAATGAACAATATACAAAAACTCAGCATACCCGCAACCAATGTGCTCCGAGTAAGGGAGCTTGCGAAAATCCCTATCGCGACATACGCCGCCCCGCTCACAAAAATGAAAGAATAGCCCGTGGCGATTTTCGACACCGAAAAAATCCTGCCGTCCGCAACCGCCTGCGGCAAAGACATCACTGTAATTATCGGGAAAAACAAAGTTAGAGCCCAGAAAAAGACGTATAACAAATAACACGCCAAAAATTTTGAAAGCACTATTTCAAACGAAGAGACGGGCGCAGTCATCATCGCCTGCAAAGTCCCCATTCTGCGCTCTTCCGCCAAACTGCGCATGGTAAGCATCGGCACCATGAAAAGCACCGGAAGCCAAAACAGCGATAAAAACAGCTCTATCGGCGTTTTGCCGCCCTCCGTCGCGCTGACGTCCCACAGGCTCAAAATGTAAATTCCGCCCATGAGGCACACAAAAAGAAGTGCCGCCGCATACGTTGAAGGCGATATAAAAAGCACCTTTATTTGATATTTTAACAATGCCCAAAATTTTCTCACTTAGCCATCTCCTGATTTTTTGAGCCGAAAATGCCTTCGCGCTTCTCTTCCCAAGAACGCCTCGTTGCCGCCATAAAGATGTCTTCCAATGTCGGTCTTGCCAAATACAGTTCGCGCAATTTCATTTTCTGCGACAGCTCTTTTATTAAAATATCGCCCAAAGGCTCGCGCTTTTTAGTTTTCAAGGCGTAAGTCGCAAATCCTTCGGAATTTTTCGGGGCAACGGTTTCGATTTTAAAGCCGAAACCCAAAGGCTCGAGCGCGGCTTTCATCTCTTCAAAAGTCGCGCTTGCCGAAACTTTGTATGTGTCAACAGGCAAAAATTCATTGCGCAAATTCTCCGGAGTTCCGCTTGCCACAACCATGCCCTGGTTGATAATCATCACCCTGTCGCATACAAGCTCGATTTCGGGAAGGATATGGCTGCTTATCACTACCGACATCCTGCCGCGCAGGGAATCTATAAGTTCCCTTATCGCAATAATTTGGTGGGGGTCAAGCCCGATTGTAGGCTCGTCCATTATAATGACTTCGGGGTGCCCCAAAAGCGCGTCAGCAATGCCTACACGCTGCTTGAAGCCCTTTGACAAATTGCCGATAATCTTGCGCGAAGCCTTGCGCTGTAGCTGGCAGACTTCCATGACTTCGTCAACTTCCCTGCGGATTTCTCCGCCCTTCAAACCCTTTATCGCCGCGCGAAATTTCAAATATTCCGCGACCCTCACGTCTTCGGGAAGCGGATTGTTTTCAGGCATGTAGCCTATGTGCGTCTGGGCGAGCTTGGGGAAATTGGCAACGCTCACGCCGCAGACATAAGCCCTGCCACTCGTGGCGGGCATAAGCCCCGAAAGGATGCGCATTGTCGTGCTTTTGCCCGCGCCGTTGGGACCCAAAAAGCCCAAAATTTCGCCTTTGGCTATTTTAAACGACACATTGTCAATGGCCTTCATCGCGCCGTAACTTTTGCAAAGCCCTTCCGCGACAATGGAATATTCGACATTTTGAGCAACTTCCTGCATATCCAAATAAAAAATAATTGCAAAGAGGCGGAAGCTCCCCGATTTTCACAACCGAAAAGCATTCGCCTCCCCCTTCAAAAAGAAACAAATAAAGGTTTTGTAAAAAATACAGATTTCAGAAATCCGTACAATCCCCTATGCAGAAGCTTTTTTGGCAATATAATTCTTGACGTCGCCAATGGTGCGCAAAGTTTGGACGTCTTCGTTTGAAATTGAAATGCCTGTCGCGTCTTCGACAGCCAAAACGATTTCAACCATTGTAAGTGAATCCAAATTCAAGTCTTGAGCCAAAACCATGTCGTCGGAGGGATTGTCCAAAAGCGGACGCTTTTCAGGCTCCGCGTACCTTGCGATAATGCCCAATATGACGGTGTTGACCTTGGATACGTCGCCTGTTTTGCGAAATTCTACGGCAGCTTCTATCGTTTCTGGGGAACAGCGTTTGAGGGAGTCTCTCAACATTGCTTCGTCTTCCGGAGTGAAATTTGTATTTTCCATATTTAAAAGAATTGCATATTTTTTTTTTGATTTCAACATATTTTATTCAATGAACGCCCTAATTTTTAAAGACCTAAACGAGAGCAAGTTCCTGCCTTTTTCAAGCCCCAAGGCGCATCACATAAAAAACGTCTTAAATCTAAAAACAGGAGACGAAATTTTCGCGGGCATAAAAAATCAAAATCTTTACAAGACAAGGATTTTTGAAACGGAATCCGGCTACGAATTTTCAGGCGACATAACGCCGCTCGAAAACCCCAAGCGCGTAAAAATCACGCTCTGCTCGGCGTTCACGCGTCCGCAAATCGCCAAGCGCATAATGTTCGAGGCGTCGTGCTTCGGAATTGAAAAGCTGATTTTCTACCCTGCTCAAAAGGGCGAAAGCGGCTATCTCAAAGCCTCGCTTTACTCTCCCGACGAAGTCGAAGAACAGCTCATAAAGGGGGCAGAACAGGCATGTTCAAGTCTGATACCCGAATTTCATCTTTCCGAAAGCCTGCAAGAAGCCTTGGAGCTATCGTCAAACTGCGACATAAAAATCGCTCCCGACATCTACGAAAGCACGAAAAATCTTTCCGAAATACGCCTGAAAGACAAAAAAGCCGCAGTTGTTTTCGGCGGGGAGCGCGGATTTTCAAACGACGACCGCACGCTTTTGAGGGAAAACGGCTATATTCTCGCATCACTTGGCAAGCGAGTGCTCCGCACCGATTCCGCCGTCATTTCAACGCTTGCGATTTTGAGCGCGTAAGCCTTGGCTTTCGCCGCAACGCCCTGCGCCCACAAAAAACGAGTCCACAAAAACGGACAAGCACGCGCCCAAAACTATCGCAATCAAAATCGAACTCGCCCTTATGCAGTTTTCGAGAAATTCGTCCATGTAAATTTGCGACATCGCCCCGTCTGATTCTCGCAAAAATTTTTCGATTGCAAGAAGCGCCTTATAGCCGATAAGCCCCGGAACCATCGGAAGAAGAGCGGGAAAAGAAAACACTTCCGCCGCGCAATTCAATATTTTTGCGGCGGCAAGCGACATTACTCCTATCAAAAACGCCCCAAACAAGGTCGCGGAAACAATGTCGCAGTTAAATTGCATAAGCGAAAACCTGAAAGCATGCCCGAACGCAGCAAAAATCCCGCTTATAAAAAGGGCGTGCCGCGGGGGGTTGGAAACTGCTCCAAAACCGATGCAGGCAACCGCCGCAAGAAATCCGTCAGCCAATATTTTAAAAATCATAAAAATTCACCCCCGAAAACCGCGAGCGCGGAGGCAAGCCCGCACACGGTGGCAAATACGAGCGTCATTGCATTTCCAAACCTCGAAAGCCCTGCCAAAATATGCCCGTCCAAAATATCGACTGCAGAGTTTAAAAGCGGTATTCCCGGAACAAGAAAAAGAACCCCCGTATATACGGAGATGGTGCCGCCTAAATGAAATAAATTCACGATGCTTGCCGATGCCCCCGAAGCGACAAACGCGGCAACAAAGAAGCATAGTGGAACAGGCGTCTTTTTTGACGCCAAAAACGACCGCGCCTTGAACGCCAAAAGCGTTGCAAAAAAAACCGCAAACATCGAAAGCCCGCCGCCAAAAAGCCCGCAAAAGGCAGCATTGCCCGCCGACACGGCAATGAGAAGCCTATTTCCCGAAATTCTCGAAAGCCTGCGAATGCGCGCCATTTCTGCCTTGCATTCCGCCATCGAAACAGAGCCTTCGCTTATGCGCCACGACAGCTTTCTAAGCTCGGACATCTCCCGAAAATTAAGAGCACCCGAAGCGACTTTTTTCACCGCCGTCGAAGAATTGCCGGAACTGTCGGCAAGCGTCATTATTATGGTTTTCGGCAAAATTATTATCTGCGGCGCATAGCCCCATGCAAAAGAAATCCTTTCGATATTCCGAAAAATTCTGGCAGTTTGCGAGCCGCAACGCATAAGCTCGGACGCAAAATCCATAATTATGCACAAAGCCTCTTCCCTTTCGCGCGCCATAGCCTATTTCCTTTTTCCAAAAGCCGCCGCCCCCAAAATGGCGGCAAAAAAAACGCCGTTCCAAACAAGAAAGGCAAAATTGTTTCTGGCAAAGCACCCAAACGCGCTTCCTTCCGAATGGCAAGAATTTTCCAAGCCGACGCCCATGGAGCCTTCTCCATTGAGCGGTGCGGAAACCAAAACGTGAAGCATTAAAACAAGTGCCGAAGCCTGTAAAAATTTTTTTAACATATTTAATTCCTTTGCTCCCTCCATAATATATTGACACAAAATCAAATCAATATATAAAAAATACAAGTTTAATAAGAAAATCAGATTTTATTTGCCATGCAGGGGAAACAGATAAAATATTTTTTGGAGGCGGCAAAGTTTCTGCATTTTTCAAAAGCCGCAAATTCTCTCGGCATAGCCCAATCGGCAATAAGCCAGCAGATAATGCTTTTGGAAAACGAGTTGGGATGCAGGCTTTTCGACAGGAGCAACAAATGGAAAGTCTCGCTCACAAGCGCGGGGAAGGCGTTCGCCGAAGGTGCTGAAAAAGCCCAAAGGGAATTCGACAAAGCAAAGCGCGACGCTCTGCGCGCCTCGAAGGGAGAAATCGGGTCTCTTTCAATATTTTCAATTCCGTCGTTTTTCAGCTCGGAAAAATTCTTGTCGGCAATCCGCAAAACAAACAAAAAAATGCCGAAGGTATTTTTGGAAATGCGCAAGCACTCGTCCGCAAACATATTGGAAAGAGTCGGAGAGCAAAAGCTTGACGTCGGCATAATAAGGACAATCGGCGAGCTTCCACCGTCTGTCTGCGAAATGACGCTCGGCATGGAAGACATAATGCTTGCAATTCCTTCAAAACACAGCCTTGCGGCAAAGAGCCGAATAAAAATAAAGGACATCATAAACGAAAAATTCATAATGGTTCCCTTCGACGAAAGCCCGTTTTTCTACCGCACGATTGAAAGGGCTTTCATCGAAAAATGCGGCTCTATGCCCGAAATATCGCACGAAATATACAACTTCGACGCCATTTTAAAAATCATACCGGAAACAAATTTTGTCGCGCCGGTTCCGTCTCTTTTGAAGAATTCCGCGCCAAAAAACGTGGTGTTGAAAAAAATCTCCGATTTGGAAAAAACAACGCGCTACACCGCGGTATGGCATTCCGAAAACAAGTCGGAAGCCCTCAAAATGTTCTTGAAAATCTTAAAAGACGAATTTTCAACGAAAACAAGCAAATAAAAAAGCCCGCAAAACACAAGCTTGCGGGCTTCCGTAAACATAAAAATACTATTCCGAACGCTTCGCCGCCCAGCTGTTGACGCCGAAAATGAGAGTTTGGTCGTTGCCCGCAAATTCAAGCCCCTTGACAAACTGGTAAGTGTTGTGCTCTTCTTCAACCTGCTCGTTGATAAACCAGTTCATGAGGTCAGCAGTAGCGTAATCCTTCTTTTCATTCGCAAGCTCAAAAATTTTCGTGATTTGCGAAGTTACAAGCTGTTCGTGCGCATACGCCGCTTTAAAGGCGTCAAGCGGAGAATCGTACGAATCCTTTTCGGGCTTCGGAATGGGGGCTGTTTCAAACGGAGCGTCGCGCTCGTTTAAAAAGTTGTAGATTTTCATTGCGTGCGACATCTCTTCTTTTGCCTGAATAGACATCCAGCTTGCAAATCCCTGATACGGAGACCTCTTAAAATACGCGCTCATGCCGAAGTAGATATGCGCGGCATAAAGCTCGTTGTAAAACTGTTCGTTTAAGAGTTTCAATACATCCTGTGGTATTTTCATTTTATTCCTTTTAGATTACAATTTAAGTTAAATTCAATAGCTTTTGTTATCGACAAAAAATCAAAAATTTCAAACATTTTCGCAAAAAATTTTATGGAGAAGACGCCTGTTCTTTTGCTTTTTTCGACTCCAAATACTTGGCATATCCAAGCTCTGCCATTTTTGATTTCGGCGCAAATTTCCCGTAAAGAGCTTCGACTTTCGCAAAATCTTTTACGTCATCTTTGTAAAAATCAATAAGCGACTTCAACACCACCCACTCCGCTTTATTTTTTGAAATAATATCCTCAAAAGCGGACATAATTTCCAATGCAAATTCCTTGTCTATTGGGTAATTTTCAGAACCATTATAAAGCCTTTTTCCGCCATTTGCAAAATCTACCAAATCTATTACATTTACAATAACGGCGTTCTTCAAAAAGTTTAAAATTTCATCCGCCTTTTTAGGGTTCTTTTCGCCCCCCGTGCCATTTTTACAAAGAACAGCCAAAAGCATGGCTTCTTCAACAGAAATACTCAATTTATCTTTAAGATAGCAAGCATCCAAAACCTCATAAATCCTGCTAAAATCTCGCGAGATAAATTTGCCTTCAAGCGCAAGTTTCAAATATAACGCTCTATCACACTCCAATGGCATTTTTTTGCCGTCTAAAACACGCCGATTAAGATTTTCCAATGCTTTCTCCCGCAAATTATTTTCATCATACGGCAACTCGAAAAATTTATCGTCCAAAGGAAAATTATTGTCCACGGAATACTTTAACATTTTTACCGCAAACTCTTTATAAAGATTTCCGAAAACATCAAATTCATCTTCATAAAATCTTTCTATACATTCATAAAAACACGATATAGACATATCTTTTTTTGAATACACCCAATCGCTACTTTCCTCCGTTTGTATTAGCGACATCGCCTTATTAAAAACTTCTTCCGATTTCGCTTCGTTTTTTTCAATGCCATAGCCTCCCATTGCATAAATCATCGCAACGTCCATATATTCATAAAGCCCCAAACCACGCAGTTTTTCTTCGGCAAAATAAAATTTTAGAGCCTTATTAAAATCCGGCTTAACATAGAATTTGACTCCTTTAAAAAATAAATATGCAACATTGCTATGATAACGGAAATCTTTGTTGTCTAAATTCTTCTCTGCATGACTTATAATTTCTGCGTACTTATTTTCATTCACATATTTATAATACGGAAAATCTTTTCTCAAACAATCACAAGCATTCCAGCCGACAAAATTGAAAAATGTAAATATAAGCGCGGCAAATATTACCAAATTTAAAGCCAAAGCTAAATACTTCTTCATTTGTCCCCCTTTAATTTAAGCTCTAATTCGATAAAATAAAAACCATCGTCATTTGAGTTCGTGATATACATAAAATAACTCAAATCCAAAGCGTCCTCTTTTTTAAGCTCATGGTCCATTTTAAGAAAACGAATATCGGATTTGTCCGACAAATAATTTTGTAAATCTTTTGTCGATTTATTTTCGTCAATGACGGGCAGAACCTTCATTATGTTGTCATACGCATTTTCAAATATTTCAGGATTTTCTGTTGGCGAATAGAAAAAAGGTTTTGAATATTTACTCTCCTTTATTTTTGAAAAATCCCAGCCGCCTGCAAATTTGTAATATCCGTATTTCAGTACAGGCTCCGCTTCAATTTTGCGCGAATAATAATCGCGCGGGTCATTTTCAGGCGAATATTCAAATTTAACTTTGGGCAAAGAATAAGTCCCTTCTAAATTTATCCCTCTGTCTCTTTTATGCGGAATGACGCTCGAATAATACCCGACACCCAGACATAAAAAAAGAGCCGCCACCCAACATCTTTTTCTGCCTTCCCAAGACGCGCATATTACCGTAAAAAGAGAAATCATCAAAAATGCGAACAGCCAATCAGAATGCCCCCAATAATCGTCAAAATCCGTAAAGAAATGAGGAACAATTTTTGAAATTAAAAACATCAGCGCGTAAAATTTTACAAAATAAAAAATTCTGCGCCCCCAAAGACACTTCCAAGTTTCTCCATCTGATTTTTTGCACGAAAAAGCAATCGCCAAAAACCAAAATAACGCATGGGAATTTACATAAATCGCAGGATATGCAAAAATAATCGCAAAAAAAAGAACGGGAATAATAATTGCATCAAAATAGGTATGAATATAATGGTGCATTCCGTACGGATAGCCACACATACAAAATAGTCCATAGCCTGATTTTAAATACGCAAAAGTTAACAAAATCCAAACGCCAAGCCATAAATTCACACGCGCAAATTTGCTCTCCAAAATTCTATGCAAAAAAGCGACTCCTATGGCGAATGGAATATAAAACCAAGGGCTGCAAATTAAATTTGCCCACTCAACCAACGTACCGCCAAATTCCATATATAACACCTTACTTTTAAGTATAATATTATAAGCAAGATGCGCTATTCAAGAAAAAATTTTCAGATAAAATATAAAGGCGCGCTACTTTTTGCGCGAAGATTTCAGCCTGTCGCAAAAGGCAAAAATGTTTGCCAAGACGGTGCCGCTTATCGAGTGGTAAACGCACGCAACCGCAGTCGCAAGCGCAGCTTCGGGCATTGCCGAAAAATGCCTGCAAGCCAAATTCGTGCCAAGCCCCGCATTCTGGCATCCGACTTCTATTGCGAGAGTCCTGCGTCGGGCAATCCCCATTTTTAATACAACTCCCATTAAGTATCCGCTCAAATAACCCAAACCGTTGTGAAGGGCGACAAGAAGAAATATCGCGATTCCGGAAGTCAAAATTTTGTCGGCGCAAAGAGCCGTGACGCCCGCAACTATGAAAGCAAGCCCCAAAACGCTGAATGCAGGCATTATTTGCATTGCATCCATGTACGCTTTTTTCTTCGCGAACAAAAAATTCAAAACCGCACCCGCAATTACAGGAAAAAGAGTTACAATCAATATGCTTTTGAACATTCCCACTGCGTCGATTTCAATGCTTTCACCCGAAAGAACCAACATCAAAAGCGGCGTAAGTATAGGGGAAATAAGAGTGCTTGCAGTTGTCATTCCAACGCTGAAAGCCACGTCGCCATTTGCAAGATAGCTCATTATGTTGCTTGAAACGCCGCCGGGGCACGTCCCGACCAGCAAAAGCCCGATTGCAATTCCCGTGGGCAAATCGAAAAATTTTACCATTGCATAGGCAATCAAAGGCATAAAAGTGTACTGAACGCACGCCCCGATAAAAATATCGAAAGGACGCCTGAGCAGTATTTTAAAATCTTGGGCAGATAGCGTCATACCCATCGAAAGCATTATAAATCCCAAAATAAAAGCCTGCGCGTCACCTCTCACCCACAAAAACAAATTCGGATAAAAGAACGCCAAAACCGCCGCCGCAATAACAAACAATGCGGTTTTACTCGACATGATTTTGGCTAATCTAAACAAAAACTTCATAAATTCAATTTAAACAGATTTAGCCTCAAAAAAACGAAACGCAAGCCCCAATATCATTATAAAAAAACAACGCGGAATAGTTACACTTACAAAAAATCCGCAAGGGGAAACTTGCGGATGGAAATTGGAGCGGGCGAACGGTCTCGAACCGTCAACCTCGACCTTGGCAAGGTCGCGCTCTAGCCAATTGAGCTACGCCCGCGTTGCGGATTGGATTCTCCAATCAATTAAAGCTCTCTACAATGCCGCTTTATTTCGATATGTCAAGCTCTAAACTGTAACTTTTTCGGAAATTTTTTGGCGCGAAAAGGATGCAAAACATGCAAAAAATCTTCGGGGCAAAGATTTGTCCTTATTCAAATTTGGAGAAATAACAAAAAACAGATTAAAGCAAGGAAACTACAATACCGAATGCGCTATTTAATCCGCACAAGATACCCGTCAAACCCAACATTTCACAACTTTTTGAGTTGCCCATATTTTTTATACAAATAAATACGCGCCATGTCCGACAAAAAAGAATAAAAAAAGCGGGAAAAATCCCGCTTTTTTATGGAGCCGATGAGGCTCGAACTCACGACCTCCAGAGTGCGATTCTGGCGCTCTTCCAACTGAGCTACGACCCCGATATTTAAGCATCAAATAATCTGCCGAATTTAAAATTTGTCAAGGCATTTTTTATGTCTTTTAAATTTGGGATTTCAATCCTGCCTACATTCAAGCGCAAGCCCTACTTGTACTCCTGCCATGACTTTATCGCGATTTTCTCAATCGGCATTTGCGAAAACGCCGTTATGAAAGCGTCGGCAAGGCGGGCATTCGTGATTAGCGGAATGTTTAAGTCTATGGCAGCCCTTCTTATTCGGTAGCTGTTGTCAAGCTCGCCGGAAGTCAAGTTTTTGGGAATATTCACAACCATGTCGATTTTCCTTTCGTGAAGCAAATCGAGCGCGCTCGGCTTTTTGTCCAATCCCGAAAAAACGAGGGTGTTTTCTATTCCGTTTTCCGCCAAGAACCTTGAAGATCCGCCCGTGGCATAGATTTTAAGACCCTTTTTCTTCAAGATTTTTGCGGCGTCCAATAAATCCGCCTTCTGCTTTGCGTTGCCCATTGAGAGCAAAACG
The DNA here is from genome assembly GCF_033971905.1 of Intestinicryptomonas porci. Classification (NCBI taxonomy): domain Bacteria; kingdom Pseudomonadati; phylum Verrucomicrobiota; class Opitutia; order Opitutales; family Intestinicryptomonadaceae; genus Intestinicryptomonas; species Intestinicryptomonas porci. Next base: position 126,370 of record NZ_JALBUT010000002.1, on the reverse strand, counting down.
CTGTGCTGCGGAATCTTATATCCGACGGATAGCATCGACTTTAAAATCGCGCACGAAGTGTCGTCGCCAAGGCACCCGACTTCGCCCGTTGACGCCATGTCAACCCCCAAAACGGGGTCGGCTTTTTGAAGTCTGTTGAATGAGAACTGGCTCGCCTTAATACCGACGTAATCCAAGTCGAACAAGTTTTTCTTCGGCTTTTCAACGGGAATGCCAAGCATTATTTTCGCGGCAAGCTCGATTAAGTTGAGCTTCAAAACCTTGCTTACGAATGGGAAAGAGCGCGAAGCCCTAAGGTTGCATTCAATTACCTTTATATCGTTGTCGCGGGCAAGATACTGTATGTTGAAAGGCCCTGAAATTTTAAGCTCGCTTGCGATTTGGCGCGATATGCGCTTAATTCGGCGCAAAGTTTCAACGTAAAGTTTTTGCGGGGGAAACTGTATGGTTGCGTCCCCCGAATGCACGCCCGCGTATTCGATATGCTCGCTTATTGCGTAGGCTATGATTTCCCCGTCTTTTGCGACGGCGTCCATTTCAACTTCCTTTGCGTGCTCGACGAATTGACTTACAACAACGGGATGAGCCTTTGAAACGTTCGCCGCAAGCTTCAAGAAGCGTTCAAGCTCCTCTTGGTTCGAACAGACGTTCATTGCGGCTCCGCTCAAAACGTAAGACGGGCGCACAAGCACGGGGAAGCCCACTTTTTCGATGAATTTGCCAATGTCCTCCATCGAAGTGAGCGCGCGCCATTCAGGTTGGTCAACGCCTATTCTGTCGAGCATTGCGGAAAATTTGTCGCGGTCTTCGGCATTATCTATGCTTTTGGCGGAAGTTCCCAAAATCCTGACGTTTTGCGAGTCGAGGCGGAGAGCCAAGTTGTTCGGTATTTGCCCGCCCGTTGAAAGAACCACGCCATACGGATTTTCAAGCTCGATGATGTCCATGACGCGCTCAAAAGTAAGCTCGTCGAAATAAAGGCGGTCGCAAACGTCGTAGTCGGTCGAGACGGTTTCGGGGTTATAGTTTATCATCACCGCGCGGTAGCCCTCTTTTCTGATGGTGTTGAGAGCCTGCACACCGCACCAGTCAAATTCGACGGAAGAGCCTATCCTGTAAGCCCCCGACCCCAAAACCACTATTGATTTTTTGTCGCCGAGGTACTTTACGTCGTTTGCAATTCCGCCGTATGTCAAATACAAATAGTTTGTCTTGGCAGGATACTCCGCGGCAAGAGTGTCGATTTGCTTTACAACGGGAACAATGCCGATGCTCTTGCGGTATTCCCTGACTTTCAAAATAGCCCGCTCCATGTCGGAGTCTATTCCGATTGCCCTTGCTATTTGAAAATCAGAAAAGCCCTGAATTTTCGCTTTCTTCAAAAGCGGCTTTGGTATTTCAACCAAGCCGCGGTTTGAGCCTGCCCAATCGTGCAGTTCCTTTGAAGTATCCATAATGTTTTGGAGCTTCTGCAAGAACCAGTTGTCGATTTTGGTAAGCGAATGGATTTCTTCGACAGTGTAGCCCGCGCGCATTGCCTTTGATATGGCAAAAATTCTGTTGTCGGTCGGCTCGCGCAATGCCTTGTCGATGTCGGCAATTTGCAACTCCTTATTTTCGACAAAGCCGTGCATTCCCTGCCCTATCATGCGCAAGCCCTTTTGGATTGCCTCTTCAAAAGTCCTGCCGATTGCCATGACCTCGCCCACCGACTTCATCGAAGAGCCAAGCTCGCGCGCAACCCCGTGGAATTTGCCCAAGTCCCAGCGCGGAATTTTGCATACAACATAGTCAAGCGCGGGTTCAAAAAACGCGCTTGTTGTTTTCGTCACCGAATTTTTAAGCTCGAAAAGCCCGTAGCCCAATCCAAGCTTAGCCGCCACAAAGGCAAGCGGATAGCCCGTGGCTTTCGACGCCAAGGCAGAAGAGCGGCTAAGGCGCGCGTTCACTTCAATAACCCTGTAATCTTCCGACATCGGGTCGTAGGCGTACTGCACATTGCATTCCCCCACAATCCCCAAATGGCGCACTATGCGTATGGAAAGCTCGCGAAGCTTGTGGAAGTCGGTATTTGAAAGAGTCTGGGACGGGGCGATAACGATGCTTTCGCCCGTATGGATGCCCAAAGGGTCGAAATTTTCCATGTTGCAGACGCAAATGCAGTTGTCGAACCTGTCGCGCACAACTTCGTATTCTATTTCTTTCCAGCCCTTCAAGCTTTTTTCCACCAAAACCTGAGGGGAGAATGAAAACGCCTTTTCGGCAAGAACATTCAATTCCTCCTCATTGTCGCAAAATCCCGAACCCAATCCACCCAAGGCGTACGCGGCGCGTATGATTACGGGGTATTCAAGCTTCTTTGCCGCGCGGCGGGCGTCTTCAATATTTTCGACAGCCTCGCTTTTGATGCTCTTTACGCTTATTTCGTCCAATTTTTTGACGAAAAGTTCTCTGTCTTCGGTGTCGATGATGGTCTGTACGGGAGTCCCCAAAACTTCGACGCCGTATTTTTCAAAAACACCGCTTTTAAAAAGCTCAACGCCGCAATTTAGCGCGGTTTGACCGCCGAAAGACAAAAGAACACCGTCGGGACGCTCCTTCTCGATGATTTTTTCCACGAAATAAGGCGTGACAGGAAGAAAGTAAATGCTGTCGGCAATACCTTCGCTCGTCTGAACCGTCGCGATGTTAGGGTTTATCAAAACCGTTTCTATGCCCTCTTCTTTCAAGGCTTTCAAAGCCTGGCTTCCCGAATAGTCGAATTCGCCCGCTTCGCCGATTTTCAGCGCACCCGAACCCAATAACAAAACTTTTTTTATCTGTTTTTTCATCCTACAATAAATTTACAAATTCGTCGAAAAGAAATTCAGTATCCGTGGGCCCCGAAGCGGCTTCTGGATGGAACTGCACTGAAAAGAACGGCTTTGTCTTGTGCCTTATGCCCTCGTTCGAGCCGTCGTTCATGTTTTCAAAATAGACCTCCCAGTCATCGCCCAAAGAAGAATTGTCAACCGCATAGCCGTGGTTTTGGCTTGTTATGAAACAGCGGTTTGTGCCGAGCATTCTGACGGGCTGGTTGTGGCTTCTGTGCCCGTATTTGAGCTTGTACACTTTCGCGCCCCCCGCCTTTGCAAGAAGCTGGTTGCCCATGCAAATGCCGAATATCGGCTTTTCTTTTGCCATTGCTTTTTTGATGTTCTGAACGGCTTCGGAGCACATGTCGGGATTGCCGGGCCCGTTTGAAATGAAAACGCCGTCAAAGTCCATTCCGCTGAAATCGTAATTCCACGGAACACGCGCGATTTCAACGCCGCGCCGCAAAAGACAGCGTATGATGTTTTCCTTCACTCCGCAATCGAGCAGCACAACTTTCTTGGGCGCGCCCTCGTTATATTTTAAAATCTCCCTGCACGAAACCTTGTCAACAAAATTGATTTTTGAATACTCCGTCTGAGGTGAAAAGCTTTCGGGCTTTCCGATAAAAATCCGCCCCTGCATCACTCCGCTTCCGCGCAAAACCTTTGTAAGCTCGCGCGTGTCAACGCCACAAATGCCCGCGATTTTTTCCTGCTTAAGCCAGTCGGAAAGACTTAAAGCAGCGTTCCAATGGCTGTAATTAACGCTGTAATCGCCAACGACCAGAGCCTCGGCGTGAATCCTGCCGCTCTCCATGAATTTTGAAAGCCCGTCAGAGCAAGTCTCTGCGGACGGAACGCCGTAATTTCCAATCAAAGGATAGGTCAAAACCATAATTTGACCTTCGTAGGAAGGGTCTGTGAGGCTTTCGGGATAGCCCGTCATCGCCGTATTGAAAACAACTTCGCCAAAAACGGATTTTTCAAAGCCGAATGATTTTCCCTCAAAACAGCTTCCGTCTTCAAGAACCAAATATGCGTCTTTCATTTTCTATAAGTTTAAAATTTCAAAAAACCCGCCTTACGACGACTTGTAAAGACGGGTATCAATTCCGAGTTTTTTTATTTTGTATAAAATTATGCGCGGAGTCGCCTGCAATACTTTCGCGGCGGCAGTCGCGTTGCCGTTTGTTTTTTTGAGGGCGTTTATTATTATTTCGCGCTCAAAATTTCCGACCAAAGTTTCGTAGTCGGCAAAATCCCCCGACTCAAAATCCGCGCTCACCGAAGACTTGCATGAAGCTTCCGTCTGCAATGTCGGCGGCAGATTGTAGCCGCTTATGACGTTGTCGGAAGTGTTCAAGACCGCGTACTCCATGCAATTTTCAAGCTCGCGCACATTGCCTGGCCAATAGTAGGACATCAGCATGTTTATTGCGGGAGTGGAAATTCTTGCAACGTTTTTGCCGTGGATTAAATTGTACTTTTGCAGGAAATGCTCGGCAAGAACGGTTATGTCGCACTTCCTGTTCCGCAGGGCGGGCATGTAAATCGGAAACACGTTCAGGCGGTAATACAAGTCCTCCCTGAAAGTTCCATCCCTTATCATATCTTCCAAGTTGCGGCTTGTCGCGGCGATAATCCTGACGTCAACTTTCCGCTCTTCGCCGCCGCCGACGCGGTAATAGGAATGCTCCTGAATGAAGCGCAAAAGCTTCAACTGCATGAGAAGCGGCAAGTCCCCGACTTCGTCCAAGAAAAGAGTGCCCGTGTCTGCCACTTCCACAAGCCCGATTTTTCTGTTTATCGCGCCCGTAAAAGCCCCCTTTTCATGCCCGAAAAGCTCGCTTTCGATAAGGCCTTCGGGCAGAGCGGCGCAGTTTATCGAAACAAACGGCTTGTCCTGCCTTACCGAATTTTTCTGTATCGCGCGCGCAACAAGCTCCTTGCCCGTGCCCGACTCCCCTCTTATCAAAACCGTCGCGTTTGAAGACGCCACCTTAAATATCATGGAATAGACGTTCTTCATACCCGAACAGTTGCCGACAATTTCGTTGGGACGCATGCGGTTGTCCAGCTCAAGCTGCAGGCGGCGATTTTCTGAAATCAGCTTCTTGCGCTCCTCGACTTCCGTGTACGAGACGTATATCGCGTCCGCCATGATGTCGGCAATGATTTCAAGAAGATGCAAATCGGCGTCCAAATCGGTGCTTTTATCGACTTTTCTGTCGATTGAAATCGTGCCTATCACGTTGTCGGCGTAAATTACGGGAACACAGATAAACGCCACATTCTTTTCGCCGCTACGCGCACCCGTGCGGTTTAGAAAAGATTTCTCCTTTGAAATGTCGGCTATGACGCGCGGAGTTCCGTCTTTTGCGACAAGCCCCGTAATGCCTTCCCCTACGCGGTAAGTTCCGCGCTCTATTTCGTTTTTATTCAAGCCCTGCGAGGCTTCTATTACGAGCATGTCACCTTCGCGCAAAGTGATTGTTCCGCGCAGAAAACCCATTTCGGTATAAAGAATGTCGAGCATCCTCGATATCATTTCCGACACGGGGGAGTGTTTTGCGATAAGATGGCTTATCTTTTTTAATACCGCAATGTTTTGATGTAGATTATCCATGCTCTTGGGACAGTTATTTTACGTTTGTCTTGAAAAATTTGTCAATATTTTCCGCAAGATTTCTTCCGGAAGCTATCGCCCTAACCACCAAAGACGCGCCGCTTGCCGCGTCTCCGCAGGCAAACACACCCCCAATCGAAGTCTGAAAATCCGAAGAAACCTTTAAAACGCCGCGCGTGGAAAGCTCCGCGCCCGAATCTTCTACAAGCCCGCCGCGCTTTACTCCCGTAAATCCCATGCAAAGAAGCACGAGTTCCGCCTTTATCTCAAAATCAGACCCCTCGATTTCTTCAAACGTCTTGGGTCTTCCGTTTTCAAAAGTCCATTTCAGCCTCTTGGCTTTCAGGGCGCAAACCATGCCGTTTTCGCCTGAAAATTCAGAACTGCCGACGCTCCACATTCTGCTGCCGCCTTCCAAATGGCTGCTCGAAGTGCGTTTTTTATACTCCCACATGGGCCACGGCGTAGAAGAATCCCTCGAGCTCGGAGGCTCGGGCATTATTTCAATTTGGACGACGCTTTTTGCGCCCTGCCTGATTGCCGTTCCCAAACAGTCGCTTCCCGTGTCTCCGCCGCCGATGATAAGCACATTTTTGTCTTTTGCGGAAATTTTCAGGCTATCGCTTTCGCCCGATAAAAATCGGGCCTGCGAATTTAAAAATTCGAGGGCAAAATGTATGCCGCCAAGCTCCCTGCCTTTTATCTTCAAATCTCTCGGCTCTTCTGCCCCGATGCAGAGGGCGACAGCGTCAAACTTGCGCTTCAAAAAATCAAGGGAGACATCGGAGCCGACATCAACGTCATATTCAAAAGTAATGCCTGCTTCGCACATGAGAGCAATGCGGCGGTCGATGACGTTTTTTTCAAGCTTGAAATTCGGTATGCCGTACCTCAAAAGCCCGCCCGCGCGGTGCCTTTTTTCAAATACGCAGACTTCATGCCCCAAAGAGCAGAGTTTATCGGCGCAGGCAAGCCCCGCAGGACCCGAACCGATTACCGCAACGCGCCTGCCGCTATGAAACGCGCTTGAACGCGGCTTCACTAGTCCTTCATTAAACGCGCTTTCGATTATTTCATATTCAATCTGCTTGATTGTGGTAGGCTCAGACGGCAAACCCGCGCAACATGCTGCCTCGCAAAGCGCGGGGCATACGCGCGACGTAAATTCGGGGAAAGGAGAAGTGATAGAGAGAATTTTATACGCGTACTCCATTCTGCCGCCGCACACTGCCGCATTAAATTCGGGTATGGAATTGCCAAGCGGACAACCGTAGGCGTTGCAAAATGCAATTCCGCAACCCATGCAGCGTTTGGATTGCTCCGCCACAATCTCGCGGCTCGGACGAATTTCGACGTCCTTAAAGTCCTCCGTACGCCCCGCGCGGTACTGCGGGTTTCGGCGCGGAATTTGCAAAAAATCCTTCAACATAACTTTTCCTTTCGCATTAAGACTTGCGCTCCATTGCGTTTCTGTAATCAATCGGGAACACCTTTACGAATTTCGGCAAAAATTCAGACCAGGAAGACAGAATTTCCCCCGCAACCTTGCTGTCCGTGCTTGAATGGTAGTCTTCGATTATAGAGCGCAATTCGCTTTCGCTTTCAGAATTTTCCGGAATACTTTCAAGATCGACGCTTTCCAAATTGCATCTTCTGTCAAATTCGCCGTTCAAATCCAAAACGTAAGCAAGCCCTCCCGTCATGCCGGCTGCAAAGTTAAAGCCCGTGTTTCCAAGCACGACCACCCTGCCGCCTGTCATATATTCGCAACAGTGGTCGCCCGAACCTTCGCAAACCAAAACCGCCCCGCTGTTTCTGATTGCAAAACGCTCGCCGACAATGCCGTTTAGGTATATCTTGCCAGATGTTGCCCCATAGCCTATGACGTTGCCTGCAATCACGTTTGCGCCTGCATCTTCTCTAAGCTCGCGGGGAGCGCGGATAATGATTTCGCCACCTGAAAGGCTCTTGCCGATAAAGTCGTTTGCGTCTCCTTCAAGGTTAAACCTTATGCCTCCGCACAAGAATGCGCCGAAACTCTGCCCCGCGCACCCCTTGAAGTTCGCGGTTATCGTCCCGTTTTGCAGTCCGCGGTCGCCCCACTTTTTTGCTACATGGTTAGAGAGCATTGCGCCTACGCTTCTATCGAAGTTGTGGATTTCAAAATCTCCGCTGAGAGATTCCGCGTTTGAAATGGAGTTTTCAAAATACTTTACAAGCTTTTTGTCATAAGCGTTCGGCAGTTCGCGCGGCGCAATTTCCTTGCAGAAGCGTTCTGAATTGGAAACGGCAGGCTTGAAGACGCTTGAAAAATCCAAATTCTTCGACTTCCAAAAGTCAAGAGCCTCGTCCTTGTCCAACAAATCGCTTCTGCCGACGGCTTCGTCGATGGAGCGCAAGCCCAAAGACGCAAGTATTTCCCTCGCTTCTTCCGCGACAAAACGCAAATAGTTTACCACATGCTCAGGCGCGCCCTTAAACTTCTTGCGCAGCTCTTCGTCCTGCGTCGCAACTCCGACGGGACAGCAGTTCTTGTGGCATACGCGCATCATCACGCATCCTATCGAAACTAATATGGCAGTGGCAAAACCGAATTCTTCCGCGCCCAAAAGCGCGCCGACAACAACGTCCCTGCCCGTCTTTATCTGCCCGTCAACCTGGACTTTTATCCTGCCTCTTAAACCGTTAAGGCAAAGAGTCTGGTGGGTTTCGGCAAGCCCAAGCTCCCAAGGCGCGCCCGCATACTTTATTGAAGTAAGGGGAGACGCGCCCGTTCCGCCGTCATGCCCGCTTATAAGCACCATGTCCGCCTTTGCCTTTGCGACGCCCGCCGCGACAGTTCCGACGCCCACTTCGGAAACAAGCTTTACGGAAATGCGCGCATTTTCGTTTGAGTTGCGCAAGTCGTAAATAAGCTCCGCCAAATCCTCAATCGAATAAATATCGTGGTGCGGCGGCGGAGAAATCAGCGTCACGCCGGGTATTGAATGGCGGATTTTAGCTATCGCCGAATTTACCTTGTAGCCAGGGAGCTGCCCGCCTTCGCCGGGCTTTGCGCCTTGCGCGATTTTTATTTGAATTTCCTTTGCGTTCGCCAAATAAGAGGCTGTGACGCCGAAACGACCGCTTGCAATCTGCCTGATTGCGCTCGCCTTTTCGGTGCCGTTTCTGCTTTCGTCCTCGCCGCCCTCGCCGCAGTTGCTCATCGCTCCCATTCGGTTCATGGCAATAGCGATTGTTTCGTGGGCTTCGGGCGAAAGCGCGCCAAAGCTCATTGCGCCGCTGACAAAACGCCTTACAATGCTTTCAACGCTTTCAACTTCCGAAAGCGGCACCGAAGATGCGCCCTTGAACTTGAAAAGCCCGCGCAGAGTGCAGAGCTTTTGCGCTTGGTTATTTATGAGCGAAGAATATTCAAGGTAGGCGTTCTTATCGTTGTTTCTGACGGCTCTTTGCAAAAGAGAAATCGTCTGCGGAGTCCAGAGATGGTTTTCGCCGCCGCGCCTGAACTTGTACTTGCCGAAATTGTCCAAAAGCTCCTCTTCTCCGATTTTCGGATAGAATGCGCCATGGTATCTTTCGAGTGCTTCATGCGCGACTTCCGCAATTCCTATCCCGCCGATTCGGGAAGACGTCGCTTCAAAATACTTGTCGATAAATTCCTTGGAAAGCCCGACCGCCTCAAAAATTTGCGCCTGGCGGTAGCTTCTCAAAGTGGAAATGCCCATCTTGGACATTATCTTCAAAAGCCCCTTCTTTATCGCCTCGATATAATTTTCGACTGCTCTTGCGCCGTCAATGCCTTCAAGTATTCCGCCTTCCGACATATCCGCAATGGTTTCGATTGCAAGATACGGGTTTATGGCGGTCGCACCGTATCCCAAAAGAAGCGCGAAGTGCATTATTTCCCGCGCTTCCCCTGTTTCGGCGACAATGCCCGCGGCATACCTCAAACTCTTTCTGACAAGCCTCAAATTTACCGCCGAAACCGCCAAAAGCATCGGGATTGGCGCATAGCCGTAAGACAAGTTCTTGTCGCTTAAAATAATCACGGTCTTCCCTTCGCGCACAAGCTTTTCGGCTTCGTCGCACAAACTTTCAAGCGCGCTTGCAAGCCCCTTTTCCCCCGACTGCGCCGAGAACTGCGCCTTTATCGTCGCCGACTGGAAAGTCGGGATTTTGGAGGAGCGTATGCAGGCGATGTCGTGGTTTGTGAGTATGGGGCACGGAAGCTTCAAAAGGTGCGCAAGGCGCGGCGTTTCGACAAGGGAATTGCCGCAGTTGCCGATATACGTCATAAGGCTCATCACAAGCTTTTCCCTAATCGGGTCTATCGGCGGATTGGTGACCTGCGCAAAAAGCTGTTTGAAATAGTCGTAAAGAAGCTGTGGCTTTTCCGAAAGCACAGACAAGGCGGCGTCGTTGCCCATAGAGCCTATCGGCTCTTTTGCGTCGAGTGCCATCGGCTTTAAAATGAGGTCGATGTCTTCGCGCGAATAGCCGAACATTTTTTGACGCAAAATCAAGTCAGCCCCCACGGATGGAGTGTCGGAAGATTCAAAAATTCCCGGGAGGGTTATCCTGTTTTCCTGAACCCAGCGACGGTACGGCTTTGCGCGGGCAAGAATTGTCTTGATTTCCGTATCGCGCATGATGCGGTGTTTTTGGGTGTCGATATAAATAATTTCGCCCGGGCGAAGCCTGCCCTTGTTCGCGATTTCGGAGGCGGGAATATCCAAAACTCCTGTTTCGGAAGCGAGAACAAACAAGCCGCTTTTTGTTATTGCGAACCTTGCGGGGCGCAAACCGTTGCGGTCGAGGAGCGCGCCTGCCGTTATGCCGTTTGTGAAAGCCAGCGCGGCGGGTCCGTCCCAAGGCTCGCTTACGCCCGAATGGTATTCGAAAAATCCCTGAATGTCCTTGCTTATGTGGAAGCTCTTTCCCCATGCCTGCGGAACAAGCATAAGCATTGTGTGGGCAAGACCCCTGCCCGCTTCGTGGTAAAATTCGACAGCGTTGTCGAGGCTTGCGGAGTCGCTTTGGCGCGGGCGGATTATCGGCAACAGCTTCTTGATTTCACCGCCGAAAAGCGGGCTTTCAAAATGCTCCTCGCGCATGCGCATCTGGTTTATGTTGCCGCGCAGGGTGTTGATTTCCCCGTTATGCGCCAGATACCTGAAAGGCTGGGCAAGCGGCCATGAAGGAAACGTGTTTGTGGAATAACGCTGGTGAATTAACGCTATCGCGCTCTCAAAATTTTCGTCGCTCAAATCGGGATAGAATTTCTTTAACTGTGGAGCGTTCAAAAGCCCCTTGTAAACAATGGTGCGCGAAGAAAGAGAGCATATATAAAAATCGTCGCGCGCTCCGAGTTCCGATTCCGCGCGGTTTTCAATCACCCTGCGCAAGAGATACAAGGCGCGTTCAAGCTCGTCCTGCAAAAGCCCCTTGTTCGAGAAAAAGAACTGTTCGATGCGCGGGCAGGTTTCAAGCGCAAGACCGCCTATTGCGGACTTGTCGGGGTTTACATCTCTGCTTCCCAAAACCTCAAAGCCTTCCGCATGCGCGCATTGCCTTATTATATCCCTGCACTTTTCGGCATCGGATTCTCCTTGCGGAAGAAAAGCCATCATCACGGCGTATTCGCCCGCGTTCGGAAGTTTGAAATTCAATGTCTTTCTGAAAAACCCGTCGGGAATCTGCGTAAGTATTCCCGCCCCGTCGCCCGTTTGCGAGTCCGCGCCGACTGCGCCGCGGTGCAGGAGACGGTCGAGGATTTTTATGCCGTCCAAAACTATTTTATGACTCGCCTTGCCGTTTATATCGACAATCATGCCGACGCCACAGGCGTCATGCTCGTTTTGGGGATCATACAACCCTTGTTGTTGTGGATAATTAGTTTTCATTGCTCTTTGCATATTTTGAAAGTTTCTACTTTTTTGTAGCAGATTTTATGCCAACTTTTAAAAAAATACAAAATTTTGCACGCAACATATTGAAAACAAACATTTTGCAAACATACATTTTTGTTCATTTCCGATTTGAGCAATCAATACAAAAACGCAACCAACAAATTTGTCAGTGCCAAAAATGAAAAAACTACAAATTTGTTTGCGCCAAGGAATACATTTTTGCAACAAATTGATTTTTGTATTTCTGAAAAATTTTTTTCAAAAACTAAAAAATCTTGTGTTTATAAAGGGCGAGCAACGCCGATTTTTGGCAATTTTACAAATTTTAAATACATAATTGCAGTTATTGGTATGGTTTGTGCTACAAAAAGTTATCAACCCTGTAAAAAGAGATGAAACTAATAATAGCATACATCAAGCCCGAACAGCTTGGCGACGTAAAGGAAGAACTCGTCAAGAGCGAAGTGTTCAGGCTCTCCGTAACTAACGCTCTCGGCTGCGGAAGGCAGAAGGGATACAGCGAAAACTACCGCGGAAGCGAAAGAGAAGTAAATCTTCTCAAAAAAGTCCGCCTTGAAATCGCCGTAAATGACGAGTTCCTCGATCAAACGGTTGACGCCATCATAAAAGGGGCGAAAACCGACCACATAGGAGACGGAAAAATTTTCATATTAAACATCGAAGAATGTATTCGCGTAAGAACAAGAGAAACGGGACGCGATGCAATCGGTTAACATTTAACGGAAAAACAAAATGAACTTAAAGTATTTATTGTCATTCCTTGCACTTGTTGCGGTAAGCAGCGTTGAAGCGGCGGAAGAAACTGTAAAGGTGTCGGAGGAAATGTTCACAATCAACAATCTCTGGATTCTGCTTGGCGCAATTCTGGTTTTTTCAATGCACCCGGGATTTGCGCTTGTTGAAACAGGCTTGTGCCGTGCAAAAAACAGCGTAAACATTCTGGCAAAAAACATGATAACCGTCGCAATCGGGCTTTTGACCTATTCGATTATCGGGTTCAGCCTGATGTATCCTGGCGAATCTTGGACGCTCGGCAAGGTCTTGGGCTTTTCGGGATTTGGGATTTCAAGCCCCGAAGGCATATCGGGCGCGATTGCCTATAACGGCGGCAAATACGGCTACTGGACAGACTTTATCTTCCAGGGAATGTTCGCCGCGACTTGCGTTACGATTGTTTCGGGCGCGGTTGCAGAAAGAATCAAGTTTGGTGCATACCTGATATTTGCAGTAATTTACGCAAGCTTGGCATATACAATCATAGGCTCGTGGGGCTGGGGCGGCGGCTGGCTTTCAAGCATAGGCTTCTATGACTTGGCAGGCTCGACTTTCGTGCATTCTGTCGGCGGCTGGGCGGCTCTGATGGGCGCAATGCTTCTCGGACCCAGAATCGGAAAGTATGTAAACGGTCATTCAAAGGCGATGCCCGGCAGCAACTTGGGCTTTGCAACACTCGGCGTGTTCCTGCTCTGGTTCGGATGGTTCGGATTTAACGGAGCTTCGGTTTTCTCGGCAGACCCTGTCATGGTAGCTTATGTATTCACAACGACTTCGCTTTCCGCGGCGGCAGGCTTGGTTGCGGCAATGCTCGCATCTTGGGCAGTGCAGAAGAAGCCCGACCTTTCAATGATGCTTAACGGTTGCCTTGCGGGGCTGGTAGGCATTACGGCGGGCGCGGACTGCGTGTCAATCCCCTCTTCCTGCATAATCGGTATAGTATCGGGCGTGGTTGTTGTGTTCAGCGTTTACTTCTTTGACAGAATCCGTATAGACGACCCTGTCGGCGCGCTTTCAGTGCACTTGGTTTGCGGCGTATGGGGAACATTGGCAGTCGGCATATTCTCGCCTGACCACGCTCTCCTTCCGCAGGTAATCGGCGTGGTTGCGGTTGCGGCGGCAAGCCTTTCTTCAAGCTTCATAATATTCTACGCAATCAAGAAGACCATAGGTTTGAGAGTAAGCAAGAACGAAGAATTGAAGGGGCTTGACATCTCCGAACACGCAATGGAAGCCTACAACGGATTTCAGATTTTCATTAACGAATAACTTTTAGAGAAGGAAAAAATATGAACGCAAGAAGAATTGCAATGGCGGAGATTGCCGACACCAATACTCCAGAAATAGAAGAAGGCGGCAACTTCATCGAAGAATTCGGCTGCGACGTATTCGGCATCAACACGATGTCCGAATACCTCCCCAAGCCCGTATTCAAGAAGCTGCGCGAAACAATGGAGACGGGCAAGGCTCTCGACTCCTCCATATCCGACGATGTTGCCCACGCAATGAAAACGTGGGCGATGGAACGCGGCGCAACCCACTACACCCACTGGTTTATGCCTCTTACGGGCGCGACTGCCGAAAAGCACGATTCATTCCTCGAAACATGCGCAAACGGCAATGTAATCGCAAGATTTTCAGGCAAGAACCTGATTATGGGCGAACCCGACGCGTCAAGCTTCCCCTCGGGGGGCTTGCGCTCGACTGCGGAAGCGCGCGGCTACACCGCATGGGACCCATCCTCCCCCGCTTTCATAAAGAGGGCAAACGGCGTCGCAACCCTCTACATTCCGACGGCTTTCTGCTCGTACACGGGAGAAGTTCTCGACAAGAAAACCCCTCTCTTGCGCTCGATGCAAGTTTTGAGCGCGCAGGCAAAAAGGCTTTTGAAGTGCTTTGACAAGGACTTTGAAGGCGGCGCGAAAGTTACGCTCGGTGCGGAACAAGAATACTTCTTGATTGACAGAAGATTTTATGTGCAACGCCCAGACTTGATGCAAACAGGCAGAACTTTGTTCGGCGCGCCCCCGCAACGCCACCAGCAGCTTGAAGACCACTATTTCGGCGCAATCAAGCCGCGCATTCTCGCATTCATGGCGGATCTCGATCGCGAGCTTTGGAGGCTCGGCATTCCCGCAAAGACGCGCCATAACGAAGTCGCGCCCGCGCAGTTTGAAGTCGCGCCGATTTTCGAGGAAGTCAATTTGGCAGTTGACCACAACATGCTCATAATGGACGCCTTGAAGCGCATTGCCGAAAAGCACAACTTTGCATGCCTCTTGCACGAAAAGCCTTTCGCGGGCGTAAACGGCTCGGGCAAGCACAACAACTGGTCCATATCGGTGGGCGACATCAACCTGTTAAATCCCGGCAACGACCCGCACCAAAACGCGATATTTTTGACGTCCCTTTGCGCGGTAATCCAAGCTGTTGACAAGCACGCGGATCTCCTGCGCTCGGCAATCGCGGGGGCGGGCAACGACCACCGTCTCGGTGCAAACGAAGCTCCGCCAGCCATCATTTCGATGTACCTTGGCGAACAGCTCGCAGACATCGTCGAGCAAATCGAAAAAGGTCAGGCAAAGACAAGCAAGCACGGCAAGACAATCAAAATCGGCGCGGACATTCTTCCCGAGCTCCCCTGCGACGCGACGGACAGAAACCGCACAAGCCCGTTCGCGTTCACAGGCAACAAATTCGAGTTCCGTGCGGCAGGCTCATCGCAATCCTGCGCAAGCCCGAACATTGTCCTCAACACCGCAGTTGCAGAAGCCTTCGACGAAATCGCAACCGCGCTTGAAAATCTGCCAAAGAATGCCGATTTCCACGCGGAATTGCAAAAGATGCTTTCTTCCATCATAAAGAAGCACAAGAAAATCATATTCAACGGCAACAACTACGGCGACGAATGGAAGAAGGAAGCGGCAAAGCGCGGACTGCCGAATTTGCGCACAACTCCCGAAGCCATAAAGCCGCTCACCGAAGCAAAGAACATCGCGCTCTTTGAAAAGTACGGCGTCTTTAACCGTGCTGAAATGCTTTCGCGCCACGAAATCTTCCTCGAAGAATACGAACGCAAAATCGGCATTGAAGCGGGACTTTCATTAAAGCTTGCCCGCACCCACATAATCCCTGCGGTTGCGGCGTATTTGAAGGAGCTTGGCGGCGCGCTTGAAACGGAAAAAATGCTGGGAGGCACAAAGAAGTCGAAGGCGGCGGCGTACGCTGCAAAAATCTCCGCACGCTTAAATTCCCTCATAGAAATTTCCGACAATCTCGAAACGCAAATCAAGAAGGCTGAAAAGCTGCCGAAGATTATCGAAACAATGGCAGAATTGCGCAAAGTTGCCGATGAAGTCGAAGGCGAAGTAAGCAACGAACTTTGGACGCTTCCAAAGTATTGCGAAATGCTTTTCGTTTATTAAACCAAATCCCGATTTTTAAAAAAAATGGACTTTTTACAAAATCTGTTTGCTGAAAGAATCGGAGGCGTCAACTACGGCAAAGCGACCGAAATTTACAAGTTTGAAAAAATCAAGCGCGCAAAGAGGTCCGCAATGCTCGCCCACCCCGATGTCGAGCTAATCGACATGGGGGTCGGCGAACCCGACGCCATGGCATTCAAGGAAGTTGTGGACGCCCTTTGCGAGGCGGCAAAAAAACCGTCAAACAGGGGCTATGCCGACAATGGCGGCATTCTATTTAAAACCGCCGTCAAAAACTACATGAAAAGCGTCTTCAATGTGGAGCTTGACGCGGAAAGGGAAATCGTCCACTCCATCGGCTCAAAAGCGGCTCTGTCAATTCTGCCAAGTTGCTTCATAAATCCGAAGGACGTCGTTATAATGACAGTCCCGGGCTATCCCATTTTCGGCACGCACGCAAAATATCTGGGGGGCGAAGTGTTCAATCTCAAACTTCTGCCCGAAAACAATTTTCTGCCAAAGCTAAGCGATATTCCAAGCGATGTATTAAAGCGCGCAAAAGTGTTTGTCATAAATTATCCGAACAATCCCACAGGCGCAAGCGCGACTGAAAGCTTTTACCGCGAACTTGTGGATTTCGCAAAGAAAAACGAGATTATCATTATTTCGGACGCGGCATACTCTTCGCTTGCGTTTGACGAAAAGCCACTTTCAATACTGCAAATCGAAGGCGCAAAAGACGTCGCCTTAGAACTCCACTCGCTCTCCAAAAGCCACAACATGACAGGCTGGAGAATCGGCTGGGTATGCGGAAATCCCCTCCTTGTAAAGGCTTATGCCGACGTCAAAGACAATACCGATTCGGGACAGTTTCTGGCAATTCAGGAAGCCGCCGCAACAGCTCTTGGCAATCCCGACATCACAAGGCAAATCGCAAAAAAATACTCGCGGAGAATGGATATTTTAATATCCGCCCTGTCCGAACTCGGCTTCGATGCAAAAAAGCCAAAAGCGGGATTTTTCCTGTATGTCAAAGCCCCGAAAGCCGCGGTTTCAAAAAGCGGAACTGTGAGGGAATTTAAAAATGCCGAAGATTTTTCAGAATGGCTCATAACCGAAAACCTGATAAGCTCCGTGCCGTGGGACGACGCGGGCGCGCATGTCAGGTTCTCAGTGACATTCTCCGCGCCAACGCCCGAGGACGAAATTAAAATCGTAAACGAAATCAAAAACAGACTAAAAGAATACACCTTTCAAATATGAAATTTTCAAAGTATCACGCGCTCGGCAACGACTATTTGGTCTTGGATCCGAACGACTGCCCAAACGTCCCTTCAAACGAAGACATTGTTAAGATATGCCACCGTAACTTCGGCTTGGGAAGCGACGGCATTTTGTTCGGACCTGAAAAGAGCGAAGTTGCCGATTTCAAACTTAGAATTTTCAACCCCGACGCAAGCGAAGCCGAAAAAAGCGGCAACGGACTCCGCATTTTTTCGCGCTATCTCTTCGACACAAAAAAAGTCGAAGAAAACCACGAATTTACGGTGGAGACGCTCGGAGGCGTGGTGAAGTCCACGGTTTTAAAGAACGGCAATTTCATAAAAGTCGAAATGGGCAAAGTAAGCTTCGACTGCAAAAAAATTCCCATTCTCAAAGACTGCGAAGAAGCAGTGAACTGCGATGTCGAAATAAACGGCAAAACCTACAAATTCTGCGCCGCCACAATCGGCAATCCGCACTGCGTACTGCCGATGGAAAAAGCGACCCCGCAAATCGCCCATACACTCGGACCGATTTTGGAAAACATGACTTCGCTCTTCCCCAACAGGACAAACGTCCAGTTTTTGGAAGTAATCGACCGCCAAAACATAAAAATCGAAATTTGGGAGCGCGGCGCAGGCTATACCCTCGCCTCAGGTTCAAGTTCGAGCGCGGCGGCGGCAGTCGCCAGAAAACTGGGGCTTGTAGATGAAAAAATCACCGTGCATATGCCGGGCGGTGAAATTTTCATAGAAATTGCGCCTGATTTTTCCATTACCATGAGCGGAAGCGTTGTAAAAGTCGGCGTTTACGAGATGTCAAACGACGTGATTTTGCAAAAATTGCCCCAATGAACGGACGCAACGCAAAAAAAAGCTTGCCAAGCATTGCCCATAAATGATTTAAAAAATTTCCCGTTATGAAGTATATTTTTATCACCGGCGGCGTTGTATCGTCTTTGGGCAAGGGGTTGACATCCGCGGCTCTCGGAGCACTTCTCGAAACCCGCGATTTGCGGGTTAAAATACAAAAGTTCGACCCATATTTGAATGTTGACCCCGGAACGATGAGCCCGTTCCAGCACGGCGAAGTTTACGTTCTCGATGACGGTGCGGAAACCGACCTCGATTTGGGGCATTACGAAAGATTTACCCATTCGCCGCTTTCCCGCGCAAACAACCTTACGTCGGGAAGGGTTTTTGAAACCATAATACAGCGCGAAAGGCGCGGGGAATTCCAGGGAAAAACGGTGCAAATCATTCCCCATGTCACAAATGAAATCAAACGCCACATTTACGCCGATGAAAACGAAGCAGATGTGGTAATCACCGAAATCGGCGGTACGGTCGGAGACATCGAAAGCCTGCCGTTTTTGGAAGCTCTGCGCCAGTTTTCGCTTGAAGTCGGCAAAGAAAACACGCTCTTTATCCATGTCACGCTCCTGCCCTATTTAAAGGCGGCAGGAGAGCTTAAAACGAAACCCTCCCAGCAGAGCGTCGCAAAACTGCGCGAAATCGGCATACAGCCCGACATCCTCGTATGCCGCACAGAACACCCGATGGACGAAGGCATGCGCCAAAAGCTTTCAATGTTCTGCAACGTCGAGCCAAAGGCAGTCATCGAAGAAGCCGACGTAAAGCATTCCATATACGAGCTTCCGCTCACATTGTCGGAAGAAGGCATGGACGAACTCGTCGCGCAAAAGCTCGGCTTGAAATCAAAACCAAGCGACATGTCAGGCTGGCGCGAAATCGCCCGCAAGCTCATACAGCCTTCCGTAGGCGAATGCCGCATTGCGGTCGTCGGCAAATACATCAATTTGCAAGACGCCTATAAATCCATTTACGAAGCCCTGACGCACGCGGGCATAGGCAACGACTGCAAAGTGAAAATCATCCGCGTCGATTCCGAAAACATCGAAAAATTCGGGGCAAAAAAATATTTGGAAGACGTTGACGGAATATTGATACCGGGAGGCTTCGGGAACCGCGGCATAGAAGGAAAAATCGCCGCGGCAAAGTTCGCGAGGGAAAACGGAGTGCCATACTTCGGGATTTGCCTCGGAATGCAAATACTTGTAATAGAATACGCGCGCAGCGTACTCGGATTTTCAGACGCAAACAGCCTCGAATTTAACGCTGAAACAAAACATCCCGTTATAAAAATAATGGACGACCAAATTGGCGTCGATTTGGGGGCGACAATGCGGCTCGGAGCGTATGAATGCTCCCTTGCGGAAGGCTCAAAGGCACATGCGGCATACAATACCGAAACAATAAGCGAACGCCACCGCCACCGCTACGAATTCAACAACGACTACCGCGATGCCCTTCAAAACGCAGGACTTGAAATTGCGGGAATAAACCCCAAGCGCAACCTCGTGGAAATAGTCGAAGTTAAGGGGCACCCGTGGATGCTCGGGGCGCAATTCCACCCTGAATTCAAGTCAAAGCCGTCTCGCCCGCATCCGCTTTTCTGCGCCTTCATAAAAAACGCGCTTAAAAGAAGCAAAAATTCGCAAAAATAAAAGCGGTTTAAACACAAAGCTCTTTAAAATGCCTTCGGAAAATTTCGCAAGAAACCATCTGATAAGGAATAAAGAAATCGAAAAAAAATATTTGCAAAAAAATATTTTTTTATTTGACAAATCGATAAAAAAAAGCCTTAATGGCATCTTAATTTTTTAACGGTGCTCGGTAGCTCAGCGGTAGAGCAGGTGACTGTTAATCACTTGGTCGCTGGTTCGATCCCAGCCCGAGCAGCCAGTTAAAAAAACAGCCGTATTTCTTTTTTAGAAGTGCGGCTGTTTTTTTTGGGGAGGGGGGCAATCCGAAAGGTTGTGGTATAGTAATTTTGAAGAAATATGAGTTTGCGTTCAAACCATGCGTCCGCAAAAATTAAAAATCCGAACTGACAGCATTTCCTTTCCGCATCAGCTCTCCGTAAGAAAAGCCGTATAAAAATATAGCAATGATAAAAAATATATATCATACCGCATCTTGATATAACATTTATTTGGCATTTTTAAGCCTGTTTTCTATTTTTTGATTTTGCGGAATTTTGAATTTCTGAATATCTAATCTAAGTTCCGACATCTGCGAAAAAAGCCCTTCAACATCGACTTCTTTTGCAGAGGAAATTAAAGGCAAACAGCTAAAAAATACGAATATCGAAATTAAAAGTCTCATATTATTCACAAATACAAGCGTTAATGTCTGTTGATTTTACATCTTGTAGATTTATAATATCATTTTGGACACCACAATATTCTCTAAAATTTTTAATAGCTTTTGCAATAGCTCTTTAACAAGTTTCTGTCCCCGACGGGATTGCCGCCGCAATTTGGCTCCCCTTCTTCGCATGGCTTGCAGTCATCTGCAATCAATAATAATGGCGATAAAGCCAGCCCCAATATCGACAATATTTTCATTAACTTATTTATCATATTTTTAATATACTAAATAAAATAAGTTCATAGTTTTAATTTATTTTTTAATGATTTTGCAAAGTCTTTTGAGACCAAACAAAAAAGCGGGCATTCCCCGCTTTTTTTGCCGCTTGCCATATTACTGTAATATAATAATAAGTCGCAAGCCCCGCGCAGAAGAGTTTAAATTGGTTCATAAAATTATTTTAACTGCGATAAAATATTTATGGAAAAAATATTTAACGAAAATGAAATCTGGTTTATAACGGGCGCGCAGCTCCTCTACGGCGGAGACGCCGTAATTGCGGTTGACAAGCATTCAAACGAAATGGTGAAAGGCTTGAATAATTCGGGCATTCTGCCAATGAACGTGGTTTACAAGGGAACCGCCAACTCTTCAAAGGAAGTGTTGGAAATTTTCAAGGCGGCGAACAATGACGCAAAGTGCGCGGGCGTAATCACATGGATGCATACTTTTTCCCCCGCAAAGATGTGGATTCACGGCTTGCAGGAATTCAGAAAGCCGCTTTTGCACTTCCATACGCAGTTCAACAAGGAAATTCCTTTCGACAAAATCGACATGGATTTCATGAACTTAAACCAGTCTGCGCACGGCGACAGGGAATTCGGGCATATCACTTCCAGAATGCGCAAGCCGCGCAAGGTGATTGTCGGGCATTGGCAGGACGAAAAAACGCAGAAAAAAATCGCCTCTTGGATGCGCGTTGCCGCCGCATGGCTCGACGCGCAAGACATGCGCATAATACGCTTCGGCGACCAAATGAACAATGTGGCTGTGACGGACGGCGACAAGGTTGAAGCAGAATTAAGGCTCGGCTACCATGTCGATTACTGCCCCATCGCGGTTCTGAAACGCTATCAGGACAAAGTTTCAAAAGAAGAAGTCGAAAGCCTGTTTGAAGAATACAAAAAGTCGTACACCATAAAAGGCGAAGACTTGAAAAACGAACATTTTGTCAAGCAGGTCAAAAACGCGGCTTTAATAGAAATCGCCCTTCGCAGGCTTCTTTCCGACATGGGAGCCAAGGCGTTTACGACAAACTTTGACGACCTCGAAGGAATTGACCAGCTTCCGGGGCTCGCAAGCCAGAGGCTCATGGCGGACGGCTTCGGCTTCGGAGCGGAAGGCGACTGGAAAACCGCCGCGCTTTTCAGAACGATGTGGGTCATGGGCAAGGGTCTTACCAAGGGCTGTTCTTTCCTCGAAGACTACACCCTGAATTTCGACGGCGAAAAAAGCGCGATATTGCAGGCGCATATGCTTGAAGTATGCCCGCTTATTTCGGAGGAAAAGCCGAAGTTGGAAGTGCATCCGCTCGGAATTGGCGGCAAGTCGGACCCCGCGCGCCTCGTGTTCACCTCGAAACAGGGCGAAGGCGTTGCCGCCACAATCGTTGACATGGGCAACCGTTTCAGAATGATAGTAAACAAGGTTGACTGCATAAAAAGCCAAAAGCTTCCGATGCTCCCCGTTGCAAGCGCGCTTTGGATACCGCGCCCGAATTTCGAAGTCGGAGCCGCGGCGTGGATTTTGGCGGGCGGCACGCACCATACAAGCTTCTCTTATGACTTGACAATCGAACAGTTGCAAGACTATGCTGAAATGGTAAATATTGAGGTGCTTGTAATAGATGAAAACACCACGATAGATTCCTTTAAAAAGGACATGCGCATAAACGAAATCTATTACATGCTAAACAAGGCCCTCATGTAAAATTCATACGGAAAGAGAATCTCTCATGGACGGAAATCAAGTTTCGATGAACGATGTCGCAAAAGCTTGCGGCGTTTCAAAAAACACGGTTTCGCTCGCGCTGAGGGATTCTCCGTCCATTTCCCCCAAAACAAAAAGCAAAATTCTAAAAGCCGCCAAAAATTTGGGATACGAAAAGAACATGACGTTCTCCAAATTCATGTCGGAAATAAAAAAGCACGGCGCAAACAAGTACCGTGAAACAATCGCGCTCATAAACGCAAACAAAAACCCGAACGCCTTTAAGGAGCACCCGACAATCCCCTGCTATGTCGAGGGGATACGCAAGGCGGCAAAGCGCGAAGGATTTGCCATCAACGAATTTTGGCTTTACGACAAGGATTTAAACGGGCGCAAGCTCGCAAGAATAATGAAACAGCGCGGCATACGCGGAGGCGTCATAACGGGACTTATGGACACAAACCTCCTGCCGCAGAGATACAAGGAAGTTTGGAGCTCGTTTAAGTTTGTCATTACGGGCGTAAGAACATA
The DNA here is from genome assembly GCF_033971905.1 of Intestinicryptomonas porci. Classification (NCBI taxonomy): domain Bacteria; kingdom Pseudomonadati; phylum Verrucomicrobiota; class Opitutia; order Opitutales; family Intestinicryptomonadaceae; genus Intestinicryptomonas; species Intestinicryptomonas porci. The sequence goes on along the minus strand of NZ_JALBUT010000002.1, from coordinate 103,801 downwards.
CAACCCGACTTTGAATTTCACAATCGCCGACCACTTTCTGATTGCCTACAAAGCCACGCTGAAAGCCCTTGAATACGGCTACGACCGCCCCGCCTTGGTTCTTGAAAGAAGAATTGACGACCTAATCGAAGGCAGGTTTACGGGAGGCTTTTTGAGGGCGCAATTGCAAATGCCGAAAGAAAACCGCATAGAGCCGTTTTTCGACGTCAAGGAAGCCAACGAAGACATCGAAGTCTTCAAAAAATGGTTCAAGAAAAACAAGCCTAACGCAATCATCTGCCTTTATAACTCCGTCGAAAAATGGGTTGACGACATGGGGCTGAAAGTCCCGCAGGATCTCGGGCTTATCCAGCTTGAAAGAAGGACGCACCAGGGGAAATGGGCGGGAATGAACCAGCGAAACGACATCGCTGGGGAAGCGGCAATCGAAAGGCTTTCGCAAATACTCTATTCTCCAAACACCGACTTCAACATAAACATCACCGCTTCTTTGATAAGCCCCGAATGGGTCGAATCTGAAACTATTTTAAACAGAAACAAAACTTCCAAAAAAAAGAGCCGTTAAAGGCTCTTTTTAAGTTTTATTCAAACCCGTTCGGATGCGCAAAATGCCATTTGCAAGCAGTGCGTATTATGTCTTCCACATTCGCGTATTTTACGCGCCAGCCAAGCTCTTTTTTGGCTTTTGACGAGTCCGCATACAAGGCGTCGGGGTCTCCCTCTCTCCGCGGGGCGAACTCGTGCGGAACTTTCAAGCCACTGACTTTTTCGACGCCCCGTATTATCTCCAAAACCGAATTAGGCGTGCCCGTGCCCAAGTTGTAGTGCAGGAACTTTCCGCTTCCTTCAAGGAGCTTGAAAGAGGCGATATGCGCCCTGCTTAAATCGTCCACATGCACATAGTCGCGCAAGCACGTTCCGTCGGGAGTGTTGTAGTCGGAGCCGAAAATTTTAAGTGCGGGACGCTTCCCCATCGCGGCATAAATGGCAAGAGGTATCAGATGGCTTTCGGGAGAGTGGTCCTCGCCTATCGAACCGTCCTCCGCCGCCCCGCTCGCGTTAAAATAGCGGAACGCAACAGCATTCAAGCCGTACGCCCTCGCGCAGTTTTGCAGGAAATGCTCTACGTCAAGCTTTGTCTGTCCGTATGGGTTTATAGGATTTTGGGGCAAGTCTTCGACTATCGGCAGAGACTTCGGTATTCCGAACGTCGCGCAAGTCGAAGAAAATACGAACTTTTTGACATTATGTTCTATCATCGTTTCGATTAGCGATATGACGCCCGAAAGATTGTTTTTGTAGTATTTTATCGGCTCTAAAACCGACTCTCCAACATTTATGAACGCCGCAAAGTGCATTACAATGTCGATTTTTTCCCCGTCCAAAATTTTGCCCACAAGGTTTTTATCAGCCAAATCCCCCAAGTAAAACTTGACGGATTTGCCGAGAGCCTGCCTGTGCCCGTAAGACAAATTATCCAAAACAACAGGCTCATGCCCCGCTTCGATTAGCTGCCTCACGCAATGGCTTCCGATATACCCCGCCCCGCCGATTACAAGAACTTTCATATGGTCTTTCCTTTTAAAATTTGTTAAAAATTTCTCGCGCCGTCTCCCGCGAAACACTCAAAAATTTTCGGCCTTGCGCCAAACTTTTGCTCGTACCCCCTTGAGACTTCCTCCGCCTGCGCTTCCGTAAAATCTTCGGAAACAAGAGCCATTACAGCCCCGCCGAAACCGCCGCCGCTCAACCGCGCCCCGTAAACATTTTTTTGGAGCTTCAACAAATCTACAAGCTCGTCAAGCTCGGCGCACGAGTTTTCAAAGAGTTTTTTTGAGCTTTCGTGGGAAGCAAACAAAATCTTGCCCAAAGACGCCATGTCGCCAACCCTCATACACTCCTTTGCAAGAAGCACCCTTTCGTTTTCTTCTATGACGTGGCGCGCGCGCTTATAGACGGCCTCGCCCATCTTGTCTTTTTTTGCGTTCAAATCGCGCATCTTAAAATCGCGCAGCATGCGCTCCTTGCCGCCCTCGGACAGGATTTTTGCGGCTTCAAGGCATTCCTTGTGCCTTGCCGCGTAAAGACCGTCAACCAAAGCGTGCTTTTTCGTGGAATTAAAAAGATAAAATTTGCAGTCAGGGGCAAGTGGCAAAATTTCATATTCCTCTGTCTTGCAGTCGATAAAAACGACGGAATTTTTCTTTCCGAAACAGGAAACACCCTGGTCTAAAATTCCGCAAGGCATTCCCACAAAATTGTTTTCGCTTTTTCTTCCGATTGCCACCGCCTGCTTTTTTGAAATATGAAAGCCATAAAGCTTTGATAAGGCATAGCAAGACGCCATTTCTATCGCCGCGCTCGAACTCACGCCCGCGCCCTTTGGCAAATCGCTCGCGTCCGTAAAATCGAAACCGCAGTCCGCTTTAAGCCCCGCTTCAAGCAAAAACTTGAAAACGCCAAGCGGATAATTCACCCAGTTTAAAGAACGCGGCAAAGGCGTTATTGCGCCCATGTCAAGGCTCACCTTCTCCCCCGTGGAAGAGTTGGCAAAACATATTTTGCAGTCGCTTCTTTTTGAGACAGAAACGGCTATGTTTCTATCAATGGCAACCCCCATCACAAAACCGCCGTTATAATCGGTGTGGTTGCCGACAAATTCAATTCTTCCGGGAGCGACCGCGACAACTTGCGGCTCTGTGCCGAAAAACTTTTTAAACTTTTCAATGGCCGTTATTTCCACCATAAAATTTCCTCAGCTGAAATAAACATACAATGACGTTGTAATCACGAGCACCGCCGCGCCCATTATGTAAACCGACTTCGAGTGCTCGATGTTTATCTTTTCGTTCACGGGCATTTCGACTTCCTGTTTAAGCGGCTTTACAAGCGTCATAAGCATCATAATCAAAAGTATGAGAACGAAAGTTATCGCCATTCTGTTAAGGAACGCGACTTCGGGCAGGCATAGTTTAAGAATGCCGTAAATCACGGGGCTTGCAATGATGCCGACTGCGCCCGCAAAGCGCGGTGCTTTCTTGGAAAAGAGACCGAACAAAAATACCGCCAAAATCCCGGGCGAAAGAAAGCCCTGAAACTCCTGTATGTAAGTAAAGATGTTGCCGAAAGCGGGGCTGTTCAAAAACGGCGCGATTATGCATCCCGCGACCGCAAACACCGCCACGCACAATCTGCCCGCAAGCACCTGAACCTTGTCGGAGGCGTCTTTTTTCACAAAACGCTTGAAAATGTCTATCGTAAATATCGTGGAAGCCGCGTTAAGCATTGAGGCGAGAGAGCTTATGACCGCGCCGAGAAGTGCCGCAAAAATAAAGCCCGTAAGCCCGTTCGGCGGAACCAAATCCTTTAAGAGAAGCCCGAAAGCAGTGTCGTATTTATACCCGACAAGCTGGCGCGTTTTGACTTCGCCCAAGAGCTGGCTTTTCAAATTCGGATTTTTAAGTTCCGGATTTTTTTGAAACATCGACTCGTTCCATCCGTCAACAAGCCTGCGCAAATCGGGGTTTTGTTTTGCCCATGCCATGTCGTAGGAATAGCGGATGTTCTTCAAGGCATCGGCGTTTCTCAAATCAAAATACTGCCTGAACTCCTTTTGGATTTCGCCAATGCTTACAACCGCCTTGCCGTTTACCGCTGAAGATTTTGAGATTAAGTTTTCCGCGCTTTCAAGCTCGCCTGCGGGAATTTCTTCAAAATTTTTGTATTTGGCAAAATGCTCTCCCGCGTACGCAAGCATTACCGCGTTTGCGTTTGACGCCTGTATTTTTACGTCAGACGAGGCATAACCCGCCATTTTGTCGGCATACAAATTAAATGCGATAAGCCCCGGAAACACGATTAAAAACGGAATCAAAATTTTCATAAACGCCGCAAACATTATGCCCTTCTGCCCTTCCGCCAAGCTCGACGCGCCGAGAGTGCGCTGCATTATGTACTGGTTCAAGCCCCAATAATAGAAATTCGGAATCCAAAGCCCGATAATAAGAGCAGTCCACGGAACTTCGCTGTTGTCGGCGGGCAAAAACATTGTGAGCTTGTCGGCGTTCGCCGCCGAAAATTTTTCAATGCCGCTTGAAGCGTCCGTAATGTTTTTGAGGGCGTCAGTTCCCGCCGTGTGCGCGATTTTTGAAACTTCCAGCGCGCCCATGGCGTCAAAAGCAAGATAGGCTATAATCGCTCCGCCCGCAATCAAAGCCGCCCCTTGAATTAAATCAGCCCAAGCGCAGGCTTTCAATCCCCCCACAAAAACGTAAACCGCCGCCACAATGCCTATCGCCCAGGCAAAAAACGAAACGTCCATCGGCATTCCGAAAAACGTGTGCCCCGCAAACATTGTTGAAGCAGTAATCGCGCCCGAATAAATAACGCCCGTCACATTGACGGCAACAAGCACAACAACCATCATTAGCGACATCACCGTGCGCGAAAACGTGTCGAAGCGGTGCTCCAAAAATTGCGGCATTGTATATATTCCGCTTTTTAAGAATTTCGGCAAAAAGAAAAACGCCACAAAAACCAAAGTTATCGCCGCCATCCATTCATAGCTTGCAATGGCAAGACCCGCGGGACCCGCCGCGCTCCCGCTCATGCCGACGAACTGCTCTGTTGAAATATTTGCGGCAATGAGCGAAAAGCCTATGAGCCACCACGAAAGCCCCCTGCCCGCCAAAAAATATCCCTCCGCGTTTTCGCCCGACTTGCTCCTGCCCATATAAAGCCCGACAAACAAAACGAGCGCGACAAAACCTATGAAAATTGCTATATCAAGATTGCTGAACAACATAATTTATTTTCCGTTTTAAATTTGGTAGTACATTCCCCCGATAAATATCGGCTCGGGAATGAATAAAGAAACAATTTTTCCGCCCGATTGTAAAGTTTTTTATTTTCTATTTAAAATTTTGAAACAAAGTTTAAAATTGACAAGCAAGATTGCGACACTTAGCCTTAAATTATGCCTTTAAAAGAAAGAATCATTGCCGCATTAAAAAAATCCATACTTGCGCCAATGCTGTTTGCGTCGGCATCGTCAAGTTTTGCAGCCGCGGAATTTGACCGCGACTTTTCTCCTTCGGAAGGAATTTTGGCACCTTGCGAAAAATCTTTCAGGGATGAAATATGCCTTAACGGATACTGGCAGTTTCAGCCCGTCAAAATACCGAACGGCTTTAAATTCGGAAACGGAACTCCCCCCGAACTTGAAAAGCCCGCCCCCGACAAATGGGAAAGCGTGAAGATAAAAATCCCGTCGCCTTGGAACGTCAACAAATGGGGAGGCGGCAACAAAACGGGCGAAGGTACAAACCTGCCCTACGCGCCAAGCTCGGTATATTTCCCAAGCTATCCAGACTCTTGGTGCGACGCCCGCATGGGGTGGCTCAAAAAAGAAATCGACATTCCCGAAAACTTCCGCGGCAAAAGGCTGTTTTTACATTTCGACGCCATTGCAGGGCAGGCTCAAGTATTCGTAAACTCTAAGCCCGTCGGCTCGCACTTCGACCAGCACCTCGGCTTTGAATGCGACATAACAGACGCGGCAAAAATCGGAAAAAATGAAATTCTAATCGGGATACGCCACTCAAAACTTTTCGACAAGCACCACCCGAAATACAAAATGAACGCGACATATCCCGCCGGCTCAAACACCGACGACTTAATCGGGATATGGCAGGACGTATTTCTAATTGCAAAACCAGAAGTTTTTGTTGAAGAAGTGTTCGTTAAGCCATTGGTATCGAAGGGAATTCTTGAAATCGAAGTCTCCGTGAAGAATTCGTCGAAAAAGGATTTTGAAGGGCTTGTTTTTGCTGACATAAACGAATGGCTAAACGGCGCGACGCAGGACTTGAAAAAATCAAACGCGCTAAATTTGGACGACGGAAAGCCTCTCGGCAAAAGACTTGAAACGGTGCTTAACGCCCCCGAACCGAAATGGTCGCTTGCAAAAAATCCGTCTTTAAAGATTTCTCCGCAAAAAATTTCCGTAAAAGCGGGCAAAACCGCCAAAATAACTCTTTCGACATCGCCCAAAGACGCCCTGAAACTATGGTCTTTAAACGAGCCAAACCTCTACGCAGCCCTCGTAAAAATCAAAAGCGCGAAAGAAAACCTCGACATAAAATACACGCGCTTCGGCTGGCGCGAATTTTCGATTTCCGGCTTCAATATCCTCCTAAACGGTGAAAAAATCAAAGCCTTCGGAGACCTCCAACACCCGTTCGGGCCCTATACCTGCTCGCGAAGATTTATATACGGCTGGTACCAGATGATAAAGTCGTTCGGTGGCAACGCCGTCCGCCCGCACGCACAGCCATGGCACAAATGCTACTACGACATGGCTGACGAAATGGGGCTTATGGTGCTTGCAGAAAGCGGGCTTTTCGGCTCTTCAATACGCCCGAACCTCACAGTGGACGAAACTTGGATTAGAACCGAAGAGCAAATAAAACGCCTCGTGAAACGCTACCGAAATAATCCTTCGGTTCTGGGCTGGAGCGTCGGCAATGAAATGTTTGCAATGAGCCTGCCGCACTTGCAGGTCAAGAACTTTGAAAAATTCGGCAGAATAAAAGACGAAAAGAAGGTAAAGCAGGAAGACTTGCAAGACTACAAACAGTACAAAACTGACTTTGCCAAGCTTGAAGAAGATAAAAAGCTTTGGGAAGAAAAACTTGCAAACCTTGCAAAAGTCCCGCAAACACTCGACCCGACGCGCCCCTTCATAACAATAGATGGCGACAGAGACCTTTCGGGCAGTCTTCCCGTATGGAGCAGGCATTTCGGCGACGGCGACATATCAGGCGGAGTGCTTGAAGCAAAGAAAAATCTAAATGCCCCTAAACCAATGGTTGTAGGTGAATTCGGAGCGACATACTACGGCAACCCAAGCCGCGTTTACAAGTATTGGGGCGACGAAGTTTTCTCGTCTTATGCAGGGCGCAACAAGGCTCTTGCGGGCGACCTGTACAGGGCTGTGAAAGAGGTCGCAATTCCCCATCTTGCCTATTTTTCGCCGTCCGAAGTCTGCTGGTTCGGCATAGAGCATCTACCATACGGATATAACGACTTTTCAAGGCTTCCGAATTTGCGAGACGGGGTTTTCCCGAAAAAAGCATACATAGAGGGTAAACCGGGATACCAGTTTGAGCGCATACCGCCGTACATTTTCACGATAAATCCCGCAATAGACAAGTCATTGCCGTTTATGCGCCCCCTCGCCCACTACAAGGCGTTGAAAGCCGCAATCAAAAACGAGCCTTGCGAATTTGCGGAAGTCAAAATGCAAAAAATATTAAATCCGCAGGCGTTCAAGCACCCTCAAAACGCAAAGACTCTGCCGCCCGCGAAGTTCACCGAAGCATTCTTTGTCGGAAATGAAAATTCCGACTTGGCAAAAGCATTAAGAAGAAGGGGCGCAATCTTAAACTTTAAAAACGACAAACTGCCCTTTGTAATTGTCGATGCCGAAAACCTCACAAAAGAAGAGACGCAAATTTTAAAGAAAATCTCATCAAATACGTTTGCAAGAAATAAGGACGCAGTAATGCTTTTTATGGTCGCTGAAAAAGATTTAAGCGAAAGCGCAAAAGAATTTTTTGAAGATAAAATCGAAGTTGTGAAACATACGGGAACTGCAATGGACAAAGGAAAGAGCGAAATTGCAAATTGCTTTAATTTGTTCGACCTCTACTTTTCAGAACCGCAGTCGGGAAATTTTGAAGAGCGCAAAATCTTTAAACAAATAATTTCAGGCGATATTTTAAAAGGAGCTAAAACCGCCTTTGTGCCGTCAAATATCGACTGGTCGCTCTTTGACGCTCCCGAAATGCGAAAGTGCGCCCAGACAATCCTATACGAACGCCTGCAAAAGCCGCAAGGCGCAGTCTTGTTTGAAAAAAATCTAAAAAAAGGCAGGCTCGTTATATCGTCTTTAAACTATAAGCTTAAATCGAACCAGTCCAACCTGCTGATAAAAAGCGTCCTTAGAATTTTGGGACTTGCAACGCAAAGAGGCGAAGCGTCGGCTGAAAAAGCCTCGACCCACGACCTCTTAATGGACGGGCCGATAGATTGAAATAACCTGCACTCACAAAAGGCTGTCTGATTTTTTAGACAGCCTTTTTTATTGAAACAAAGATGTTTTTTATTACCGAAGAATCATTAAATTTTCACAAAACATTAGGCATTTCATATAACACGCAAGACTGCGGCTTAAACGAGACACAAAAAAACTGCGGTAGGACGTACATTGAAGCACGCAACTACTGCAATTATTTTTCGTAAAGCGGAGAAACGCAATATACAATATTTATTTTCGCAAAAAAACATTCGGCTTTCCTATAACGCGTAAGATTGCGGCTTAGACGAGCATTTACAAAAAAACTGCGGTAAGAGCGTACATAGAAGTACATGACTACTGCAGTTATTTTTCGTAAAGCGGAGAAACGCAATATACAATATTTATTTTCGCAAAAAAACATTCGGCTTTCCTATAACGCGTAAGATTACGGCTTAGACGAGCATTTACAAAAAAACTGCGGTAGGAGCGTACATAGAAGTACGTGACTACTGCAGTTATTTTTCGTAAAGCGGAGTATAAGCCGCAATATTACGCGTTATAGAAGTTCGGCAATTTGGACTGCGTTAAGTGCCGCACCCTTCCAAAGCTGGTCGCCCGCAACCCAGAAAGACAGACCGTTTTCAAACGCCAAGTCCTTCCTTATCCTGCCAACGCCGCACTTAACCTTGCGCTGGTAGAAAAGCGGCATCGGATACTTCAAGTTTGCGACATCGTCGTTTAGTTCCGCGCCCGAAAACTGCGAAATCACTTCGCGCGCGCGCTCGACGCTGACGGGCTTTTCAAACTCCGCGTTAATTGCGACGCTGTGCGCGCGCATTACGGGTATTCTTACGCAGGTCGTGGAGCATACGAGGCTCGGAAGCCCCAAAATCTTGCGGCTTTCATTTAGCATCTTCATTTCCTCTTTCGTGTAGCCGTTGTCTTGGAAGACATCGATATGCGGAAGGGCGTTGAATGCGATTTGATACGGATAAACTTTTGAAGTGATTTCTTCGCCTTTCGCGTACTGCTTAACTTGGTTATCAAGCTCCTGCAAAGCGGCTGCGCCCGTGCCTGAAACCGCCTGGTAAGTCGCGGCAAAGAACCTCTTTAAGCCGAACTCCCTGTGTAAAGGGCAGAGAGCCATCAGTGAAATTGCGGTCGTGCAATTCGGGTTTGCTATGATGTTTTTATGCGTCTTAATCGCTTCGGGATTGACTTCGGGAACAACCAAAGGCACATTCGGATCCATGCGGAACGCGGAAGAATTGTCGATTGCAATGCAACCCCTCTTCGCGGCTTCGGGAACGAGAAGTTTTGACGGAGTGCCGCCCGCTGAGAAAATCGCAATGTCGAGTTTTTCAAAACTTTCGGGCTTTGCTTCTTCGATTACGAATTTGTTGCCTTCAAACTCCACTGTTTTGCCTGCGGAGCGGGAAGATGCAAGCAGGGTAAGCTCGCTCATCGGAAAGTTTCTCTTGAAGAGAAGCTCCAAAAGTTCTTGACCTACGGCGCCCGTTGCGCCAACAATTCCAACTCTATACTTTTTTGACATGGATATTATTGATGAAATTTTTAAAGTTTGTGCAAAACACAATGTTAAACCTACAAAGCATTGTATTTTTGTAAAAATTGCCAAGCAAAAACTTTATCTTTTTAAAGAAAAATCTCTAATTGCGGAATATCCCGTTTCGACTTCGCGCAATCCGCCGTCTTGCGTGGAGGGTTCTCTCGGCACTCCTTGGGGGCTTCACAAAATCGACGGCAAAATCGGGGACGGATTGCCTCTTGACACGGTTTTCCGTGCAAGAAAACCCGATGGTCTCTTGTCCGAACAGACTGACGAAGAGAAAAAGAAAAACCTTATACTCGGCAGAATAATGCGCCTTAGAGGGCTTGAAGAAGGCTTGAACAGCGGCGGCAAATTCGACACATACTCGCGCTATGTTTATATCCACGGCACAAACCAAGAGGACAAAATCGGCACGCCCAACAGCCACGGCTGCATACTGATAGGCTCTCAAAATCTTAAAAAAATTTTTGACGAAACCGAAGACGGCTCTATTGTGTATATAGAAAAATAAAGGAATTTAATGCAATCAATTCTGGTAGTCGATGACGAAAAGCATACCCGCCAAGGGCTTCAAATGGCTTTGTCTGAAAATTACGATGTTTCATCTGCCGCAAACGCCGACGAAGCCCTGCGCCTGATGCAAACCCAAAATTTCGATGCAATAATAACGGATCTCAGAATGTCGGGCAAGTCGGGCTTAAACCTGATAGACGAAGCAATCCGTATGCCAAACAAACCCGCGTGCATAATGATGACCGCATACGGCAACATCGACGTGGCAGTAGAAGCCATGAAACACGGAGCGAGCGATTTTCTGACAAAACCAATAGACATAGACCGCCTTGAAACAATTTTAGCGCGCGCTCTCGAAAAGCGCAACGCCGGCAACTCCTCTCCCATTTCCGAAAAGAAATCGAAAATCAACGTTTCAAATTCAGAAATAATCGCGGAAAGCGGCGCAATGAAAAAAGTTTTGGAGCAGGCTCTGCGCGTCGCTTCTTCAAGAGCGACAGTCATGCTCACAGGGGAAACAGGCACGGGTAAAGAGCTTATCGCCGAATTTATCCACAAAAATTCTCCGCGCAAAAACGCAAAATTCGTTCCCGTCCACTGCGCCGCAATCCCGTCAAACCTCATCGAAAGCGAACTTTTCGGATATGAAAAGGGAGCTTTCACGGGAGCTTCCATTCGCAAGGAGGGACGCTTTGAAACGGCAAACGGAGGAACTTTGTTTTTGGATGAAATAGGAGAAATAGACTCTCCCACGCAAGTAAAGCTTTTAAGATTTTTGGAAACCCGAAAGATAGAGCGGCTTGGCGCGGTGGAGGAAACTCCGCTTGACATACGCCTTGTGTGCGCCACAAACCGCGACTTAAAAGCCATGTCCGCCACGGGAGATTTCCGCGAAGACTTGTATTACAGGCTTAACGTCGTCGAAATAAGCCTTCCGCCGCTTCGAAAGCGCAAAGAAGACATCGCGCCCCTTGTGAACTTCTACATAAAAAAATACGCCGAAGAAAACGGCGCGGAAAACGTAAGCGTATCGCCAAGGACAATGGAAATACTTTCAAACTACCAATGGCCTGGCAACATAAGAGAGCTTCGCAACTTCTGCGAAAACGCGGTGGTTTTGCGCACTTCAAACATCATCGATGAAAAGTCCCTCGACGCAAGGTTTTACGAAACCGAAAACCCCATTGAAAACGATTTGCCGCCTCTTACTTTCGACAAAAAAGAAAACGAACTTGCCCTCATAAAAAAAGCGGTTGAAAAATGCGGCGGCAACAAAAGCAAGGCGGCGGAACTTTTGGGCATAAGCCGCAGAACGCTCCACCGCAAGCTGAAAAGCTGAAAACCATAGCTAATCCGCAAAAAAACGGCTCTCTTTGAAAGAAAGCCGTTTTTTGTTTGGAATGAATTTTCGGCTATACGCGAACAGCTCCGTTTGCGGCGGAAGAAACGTTGCGGGCATAAAACTGCAACGCCTTGGAAACCACGCGGTCGCGCTTGGGAAGATAACCTTCCTTTTTCATGGCGTCCCTGCGCGCATTCATTTCGCCTTCAGAAATCAAAAGCGAGATTGAGCGGTTCGGAATGTCGATGTCAATCATGTCCCCGTTTTTGATTAGCGCAATGTCGCCGCCGTCCGCCGCTTCGGGAGAAGCGTGCCCGATAGAAAGCCCGCTTGTTCCGCCCGAAAATCTGCCGTCGGTCAAAAGCGCGCAAAGCTTGCCAAGCCCCATGCTCTTTAAGAAAGTCGTGGGATAAAGCATTTCCTGCATACCCGGACCACCCTTGGGACCTTCGTACAAGATTACGACAACGTCGCCGGGCTCGATTTCCCCGCCCAAGATTGCCTTGCTTGCGTCGCCTTCGGAGTGGAAAACTTTTGCGGTGCCCTTAAACTTCAATATGCTCTTGTCAACGCCCGCAGTCTTAACGATGCAGCCGTCGCGCGCGATGTTTCCGAAGAGGACTGCCAAGCCGCCGTCTTTTGAGTAGGCGTTTTCAATGTTTCTTATCGCCCCGTTTGCGCGGTCGGTATCCAAAGTGTCGTTGTACGCGGACTGCGAGAAAGCCTTGATGTTGAACTTTCCCCCGCCCGTTGCCTTGTAAAAATGCTTGGTTTCTTCGTCGCAATCAGCAGACAAAACATCAAACTTCTCGAGAGTTTCCGAAAGAGTTTTTCCCATGACGTTTTTAACAGAAACATCCAAAAGCCCCGCGCGGTTCAATTCGCCCAAGATGCCGTAAATGCCGCCTGCGCGGTGCACGTCCTGAACATGCACGTTTGGCACGCTCGGCGAAACCTTGCAAAGGTGCGGAGTAACTCTTGAAAGGGAATCTATGTCGCGCATTGAAAAGTTGACTTCGCCTTCGCGGGCGATTGCAAGAAGGTGCAAAACGGTGTTCGTGCTTCCGCCCATTGCGATGTCAAGCTTCATCGCGTTTAAGAATGCAGCGCGGGTCGCTATCGAGCGCGGCAAAATCGAAACATTTTCCTTGTCGTAATATTCGATTGCCATTTCGACAATCCGCTTTGCCGCCTTTTCAAAGAGATTTTTGCGCTCCGTATGAGTCGCAACGGTTGTGCCGTTGCCTGGAAGAGCCATTCCGATTGCCTCCATCAGGCAGTTCATCGAATTTGCGGTGAACATTCCCGCGCACGAGCCGCAAGTAGGACAAGCGGCGCGTTCGATTTCAAGAGCTGTCTCGTCGCTTACATTCGGGTTTGCGCCCGCAACCATGGAATCAATCATGTCAATCTGCTTTTCAACGCCGTCAACCACGATTTTTGCAGACTCCATGGGACCCCCGCTTACAAATATCGTAGGTATGTTGAGGCGCATTGCCGCCATCATCATTCCCGGCGTAATCTTGTCGCAGTTCGAAATGCAGATTAAGGCGTCCGCGCAGTGGGCATTTACCATGTATTCAACGCTATCTGCAATAAGCTCGCGCGATGGGAGAGAGTAAAGCATTCCGCCATGCCCCATTGCGATACCGTCGTCGATTGCGATAGTGTTAAACTCTTTTGCTATGCCGCCGAACTCCTCTATCTTTTGACATACGAATTTTCCGACTTCGTCAAGATGGACGTGGCCGGGGACAAACTGGGTGAAAGAATTGGCGACTGCTATGAGCGGCTTTTTAAAATCGCCCTCTTTTACGCCCGTCGCGCGCCAGAGAGAACGCGCCCCCGCCATATTCCTGCCTTCAAAACTTTTTTTGGATTTTCTTGTAAACATAAATTTTTTTGTTGTGAGATTATAAAATGACTTTAATTCTATAAGGTAAAGTTTTTTTTACATGGAATTTAATCTGAAGAAAATTTTAAAGGCATTGTTGTTTTCGACAAGCGAATGGCTCTCCATAAAAGACATCCAGGCAGTCATTACCCGCTACCACGAAGAAAACGACAAGGCGCAGGAGCAAAACGAAGACTCCGAAAGCGGGGAACAAGGCGTGATTGACGAAATCATAGCCCAAGTCCCTACCCTGCTCACCGCCACGCAAATCAGAGAGGCGATAGACGCTATGTCGGGCGAATTTGAAGAAAACCGCGAAGTTTACAAAATTTTGCAGGGTCCCAACGGCTTCAAGCTCTCGATTTCCCCCGACTATGCAGACTGGGTGAGGCTGCTAAGAAACGACCCCCGCCCTCAACGCCTGACGCAGGCGGCTCTTGAAACCCTCGCAATAATAGCCTACCGCCAGCCTGTCACAAGAGCTGAAATAGAAGCAATAAGGGGTGTTAGCGCGGATTCCGCAATCGCAAGGCTTTCCGACAAGGAGCTTATACAAATAACAGGCAGGGCCGACCTGCCCGGGCGTCCCCTGCAATACGGCACGACTTCCGCCTTTTTGGAATTTATCGGCATAACCTCTATAGAGGAGCTTCCCGCCTCCGACGTTTTAAGCCCCAATCAAATTTCGGAATGGATACGCAGGGCAAGCAACCCGAAAGAAATCAAAAACGAAGACGTCGGGCTTGCATCTGAAAAAGATGGGGCTGAAATTGCAAATCTGGATACGCCAAGCACAAATAAAAATTCCGAACTCCATCAGGAAAATCGGGAAATTTCGGAATGATTTTTCTTTAAAAAAAATTCCACACACACTTTAATAAAAAAGTAATTGGAAAATTTATGGACAAAAACACCTTCAGAGAGCAAATAGACAGCCTCGATACGCAGATATTAAACCTGCTTGAAAAACGAATTTCATGCGCAAAAGAAATAGGCAGGATAAAACTCGAAAAAGGCGAGAACATCTATGTGCCGAGCAGGGAAAGCAAAGTATTTGAAAATCTCATCAAAAAAAACGCGGGCAGAATAGACGAAGAAGCCTTGAAGGCGATTTACAGGGAAATCATATCCGCCTCAATTTCGGCTGAAAAAAAACTGCAAGTTGCATATTTGGGGCCCGTTGCGACTTTCACCCAGCAGGCGGCAATAAAGAACTTCGGCTCAAGCGTCGAATACCGCGCAATGCACTCTATCCCCGACATTTTCACGTCCGTCGAACTCGGAGAATGCGACTACGGGGTTCTGCCCATTGAAAATTCCACGGAAGGCGCGGTTTTCCACACAATGGATATGCTCGCAGAATCAAAGCTCATGATTGTGGGGCAGATATATCTAAAAATCGAGCAATGCTTGATTTCGCGCGGGAAGCTTGCGGAAATCCGCAAGATATGCTCTAAAGACCAAGCGATAGGCCAGTGCAGAAACTGGATACGCCGCAACCTGCCGAATGCCGACATAGAGTATGTGGAAAGCACGAGCCTCGCGGTAAAGCTCGCCCATGAAAATCCTGAAATTGCGGCAATCGCAAGCGAAGTCGCGTCCGATTTTTACGGGGTGCCCGTCATTGAAAAAGGAATTCAAGACAAGCACGAAAACATAACACGCTTCTTGGTAATCGGGCAAAAAGAGCCGCCAAAGGCTGAAAACGTCGAATACAAAACGAGCGTTGTCTTGTCTTTAAACGACCGCCCGGGAGCTCTTTGCGACATGATTATGCCCTTTAACCGCAACAACATAAACCTAACAAGGATTGAGTCCCGCCCAAGCCGCAAAAAAGCGTGGGACTACCTGTTTTTCATCGACTTTTTGGGGCATTGGGAAGACGAAGCCACCAGAAGGGTCTTCAAAGAACTTGAAATGTCTCTTCCAAAAATCAAATGGCTCGGCTCTTATCCCATAAAATAGCGGAGTGCTGTTTGAAACGGCAAAAAAACGGCTCGGGCATAAAGCTCAGAGCCGTTTTTGTTTTGCGAAAAAGCAAAATTACTTTTGAGAGTCGATTTTATGAAGCGCGAAAGCGTACGCACCGACTGCGACGGCTTCCGAAGTTCCGAGCTTCGAAACACCGATGCCGATGCGTTTTACGGGGTCAAATACCACTTCCCTGTCAGAGCCGTAAACCTTGATTTTCTTTTCGCTTCCCTTGACAAACTCGGCAAGTTCGCCTTCGTCTTCAAGGTTGTAAGCCTTTTGCGCAAGGCGCGGCAAAACAGTGCCGTCGTACTTTTTTATTGTGCCGTTCATGCGCTTTAAAATTGAATTCATAAAGAGCCTGTGCCCGTAAGACAAACCGCCGCCGATTACAATCAAAGAGTCGAACAAAGTCGCGGCTGTCGAAAGAGCGTCTCCCATGACATGCCCCATTTCCTCGTAAGCTTCAACCGCCGCCTGCCTGTCGCCTTCAAGCTTGCCAAGCGCAATGTCTTCAATGTCTTTCGGCGAAAGCGCGGCGTAGTCTTGCGCGCCTATCCTGCGGGCATACGCCTTTTGAACCGCGCGTATGCAAGCCCCCTCTTCGGCAATGCAGTCGGGATGCAAGCCGTTTTGCAAGAGCCAAACTTCCGTCGCATTTGAATTGTCGCCGATATAAAGCTCCCCGTCGGCAACCAAGCCTCCGCCAAAACCCGTGCCCAAAGTGACACCGAAGAGTTTTTTATAACGCTTGCTGCTTCCCGCCTCTTCAAGCTTCTTGTTGACGTACGGCAAAAAGCCCGCGATTGCCTCTCCGTAAACAAACAAGTCGCCATCGTTATTGATAAAGACGGGAACGCCGAATTCGTCCTTTAATACGTCAGCCAATGCAACACCGCCTGCAAAGGCGGGCAGATTGCCGACGTTGTAAATAATGCCGTTCGGATAATCCGCAGGCCCGGGGAATGCGAAGCTTATCGCGGCAGGCTTTTCGCCAATCTGCCCGATGAGCCTGCGAAATCCCTCTTTCATGTTCGCAATGGACTTGTCCAAATCCTTCGACTCGGAAGGCAGGCGCACGCTCTCCCCAAGCTGTTTGCCGCCTTTCATTGCGACAAACACGAAATTCGTGCCGCCCGCATCAAGAGTCAAAACCACTCTGTTGTCATTTTCGTAATTCATAAAAATTTTCCTGTTTTTAATTCTGCTTGTTTGAGGGTTTTACCAAAAAACCAACCGCCAAAATGTAAACCGTGCAAAGCGCGGGAACGATAAAGCCGATTAAATTGCCGTCTCCGTTTGAAACAATCTGAACCGCGCCATTTACAATTTCTTCTGTTTTAGTATCAAACTTGTCGGCAAGCCTGCCCATGACAAGCGGAATAAACGCGCCGCCGCAAATTGCGGTAATCATAAGCCCCGAAAGCTCGTTCGACTTTTCTGGCATTTTGTCGATGGCAATGGAAAATATCAGCGGGAACATATTTGCGAACCCGAAAGCTATCACAAACAAAGCCGCAATGGTAAACGTTTTTCCGCCTTCCGCAAGCATCGCAAAACCCGCCAGGGAAAGAATAGAAGTAAAAATCAAAAACGACTTAGGCGTAATTATTTTAAGAATTACCGCGCCCAAGAAACGCGCAACCATAATTGCTATGTAAAAATATGTAACAAACTGCGTTGCCGACTCCATCGAAAAGCCGAACTTGGACTTAAAGTAAACGGGCATTCCCGACCCTATGCAGACTTCCGCGCCGACATACAGGAAAATCCCCGCAACCATCATCAAAACAAACGGATTTCCCAGCATCGACAGGCAAGAGCCTATCGACGCCGCGCGTTCGGAAGACTTTTCCTCAATTTTTAACGACGCGACGGAAATTATGGTAATTAAAATGGAAACGGCAAAAATCGGCAAAAGCACGGGCCAGCATTTTTCCTCGGTGTAGCCCTTCAACGCCGCAATGGTGAAAACCGCGGGAGCAGTGAAAGAGCCTATCGCCTTGACAAACTGCCCAAGCGAAAGATTGCTTGAATACTGCCCATCGTCGGAAACATCGCGCATGATGGGATTTCCCGAAACCTGCAAAATAGTAGCCCCCGCGCCAAGCATCAAAATTGCCGAAAGGAAAATCGAAAATTTATCCACTCCCAAAACCATTACAGATGCGACGCCCGCAAACGCTATGATTAAGCCCGTCAAAAGCGTTTTTTTCTTGCCGATTTTAGATTGGATTATGCCCATCGGGACAGACAAAAGCCCGAACATTATAAACCCCGCAAAGGCGATTAAATTCGCCTCGAAGTTGTCGAGTTGGAATTTTCCCTTTGCTATGCCGACGAAAGAATTAACCGCGTCGCCAAATCCCATGCAAAGGAAAGCGAAAAATATTGGCAGTGTTTTAAGTTTCATAGAAAGTTTTTGTTATAAAGCTTAAATTATGTTTTTAAATTATTTGTTTTTCAATAAAAAACAGAAAAATCGCAATGTTTTTAGAATAACGCCCTGTTCCGCAAAAGCGTACAATCCAAAACAGAGAATTTTAAAGGCGCAAAAAAATCCGCATCAAAAAGAATAAATGCGGATTTTTGTAAAAACGCCCTGCTTTTTAGAACACCGTAATGGTTATGTTCTTAAATTTCAGGTTTCCCTTTTCGCAAAGGAAGCCCGCTTCGCCTTCGCCCGCGACTTCATAACCCGACTTCTTTGAGATGTCCTCCCACTTGTAAGTCAGGAAATTGCGGTCGGCATAGTGCCCGCAAAGGTTTGTGTTGGGAGTAACCCTTACGCCGTTTTCTTCAACGAAAATCATAATTCTGGACCAGCGTCCGTCTTTTGTTTCGTTAAATTTGTTGCCCGGCTTAATTACGCCGTTTATGGAGCCTATCGAAGTTTCGCCTTTGTCGGAATTGAGCTGGCAAAGCTTTATGCGAACAGCCTTCGAGACGTCGCCCTTGGGCGCGCGCACGAATATGCAGCCTTCTCCCGCTTCGTCGGCGTTAAATTCAAGGGAAATTGCGTAAACGCCCTTTGCATTTTTTATAACCAAGGGAGCACCTTCCGCACCTTTCAATTCGCCTCTTTCAATAGTCCAGTTCTTTTGCGCAGATTTTGCGGCAGACATGTCGTCCTTAAAAATGACAACCGAAGAAGGCCACTTTTTTGAGTTCGACTTCGCGCTGTCAACCTTTGAAAGAACTTGCGCTTCCTTTACGAAAACTTCCTTTTTCGGAGCGGCAAAAGCAAATAGCATCGAAGCCGCCGCGACAACTGAAAATACAAATATTTTTTTCATCGAGAAAACCTTTCAATTAGAATA
This sequence comes from Intestinicryptomonas porci, assembly GCF_033971905.1. Taxonomy (NCBI): domain Bacteria; kingdom Pseudomonadati; phylum Verrucomicrobiota; class Opitutia; order Opitutales; family Intestinicryptomonadaceae; genus Intestinicryptomonas; species Intestinicryptomonas porci. The sequence goes on along the minus strand of NZ_JALBUT010000002.1, from coordinate 85,108 downwards.
CTCTATATTCCTTGTGAATGAACTTGTTTGCTTCGGGCAAGCCGCGGCAAACGCCCTTTTTGTAGTCCCAATCAATGGTCTTATTGCCCAGGCGAAGCGAAAGAACGCCGAGAAGTCCCCATTCCGTCAAGTCCATAGAGTGCTCGACAAAGTTTGAGCCGGGAGTGGGTCCGCCCTGGCAGGCGCGGATAAATTCCATGCGGGCATTCCTGTCCGGAACGCGCGCATACTTTTTCGGCGGGCGGTTCTTGCGGAAGACTTCCCATTTTTCGGCGGGCAGCAAGCGCATGCGCGTGCCGTAGTCGTCGGTGTCAATAATCGCGCCCTTTGTGCCGACATAAAGCATTCCCGTGCGCGGAATATCTTTTTCTTCCTTGAACAAGCCGTCAGGCAAGTCCTTCAAGTGCGGGCGGCACTGACCTTCGTACCAATTAAAGACGACAGGCTTCGGACGCGTTTTTGACGCCCCGATTTCGTACTTTACCTTTGCCCATTTGGGGCATGAAAACTCCGTTGCGCCTTCCGATTCCGAAGAAACTTTAACGTCTCCGCGCAAGTCTATCGCAGTGAAAATCGGGTCGAACATATGGCATGCCATATCGCCGATTGCGCCTGTTCCCCAATCCCACATTCCGCGCCAGTCAAAGGGAACGTAGTCGGGATTGTAGTTGTAGTATTTTGAAACACCAAGCCACAAGTTCCAATCGAGAGTTGAGGGAACTTCAAATTTCTTTTCGGGGTCGGGATTTGGCAAGCCCTGCGGCCAAACGGGACGGTTTGTCCAAATATGGACTTCCGTAACGTCGCCGATGACGCCGGATTCAATCCATTCTTTCAATTCGCGGCATCCGTCGTAAGCATGCCCGTGGTTGCCCATTTGGGTCACCAAACCGGTTTTCTTTGCAAGCGCCTTCAAATAGCGGGCTTCGCCGATTGTGTGAGTGGCGGGCTTTTCGACATAAACATGCTTGCCCAAATTCATTGCCATGACGGCGGCGGGAAAGTGGGTGTGGTCGGGAGTGGCAATCAAAACAGCGTCGATGTTGTCTTTCTGCTCTTCAAGCATCTTGCGGTAATCGCGGTAGCGCGGGACGTTCGGCTCTCTCAAAAACCAAGCCGAAGCCCTGTCGTAATCGACGTCCGCAAAAGCCGCAAATTGCACGCCTCCTGCCATAATATTTGCGTCAACGCCACCCTGCCCGCCACAGCCGATGACTGCAAGGCGCACCTTTTTGTCAGGACTTACCAAGTTTGTGTGCGGCGATTTCCAGTTTTTGTCAACAACTTCCTCTTTGCCAAACAATGACGGTCCGAGTGCCAAACCCGCGCCTGTCAAAGCCGTTGCCTGCAAGAAGTTCCTACGCGATATGATATTCATATACTCCCCTTTTTTATTTTCAGCATGGTTAAAATATTTATTAAGGCGCAAAAAACGACTTTATGCACCCATCAAAATACATCTGTTTTGTTAACAAATAAAAAGTCTGCAAAAATATCCTTAAAAGTCAAACATTTTAACAAAAAAGGCGCATCTCAAACGGATGCGCCCTTTGCAAATTTACGGTTTGTCAAAACATGGAACAGGCAACCGTAACCCCCGCCATTACGATGGCAACCATGCTCATAAGCTTTATCAAAATATTCAATGACGGGCCCGAAGTATCCTTGAACGGGTCGCCAACCGTATCGCCGATTACCGCCGCCTTGTGGGCTTCCGAACCCTTGCCGCCGTAATTGCCCTGCTCGATAAACTTCTTGGCGTTATCCCACGCGCCGCCGCTGTTTGCCATGAAAACCGCAAGCACAAAGCCCGCCGCAAGCGCGCCAGCAAGCAAACCTAAAACGCCCGCAACGCCGAAAACAAGCCCGACCAAAACAGGGGCGAAAACAGCCAAAAGCGCGGGGATTATCATTTCCTTTTGCGCGGCTTTTGTAGAAATTTCAACGCACCTTGCATAATCAGGCTCCGCCTTGCCTTCCATAATGCCAAGCTTTTCCCTGAACTGGCGACGGACTTCATTTACCATCTGGGTTGCCGCTCTGCCGACCGCGTTCATTGTGAGCCCGCAGAACAGGAACGCCATCATTGAGCCTATAAAAAGCCCCAAAAGCACGCGCGGATTCATAAGATGCACTTCGTAAACATTCATGAAATCGACAAGGTTTGCGTTTTCCAAAGTTTTGCCAAGCTTGCCGAGAGCCGCAACAGCAGCGTCCGCCTTGCCGCCTCCGCCTACTCCGTGGGCTATGCCCATGCGGATTTCTTCGACGTAGGAAGCAAGAAGAGCCAAAGCAGTAAGCGCGGCAGAGCCGATTGCAAAACCCTTGCCCGTTGCGGCGGTAGTGTTGCCGAGGGCGTCAAGCATGTCGGTACGCCTGCGGACTTCCTTGCCAAGACCCGACATTTCGGCGTTGCCGCCCGCATTGTCGGCAATGGGCCCGTAGGCGTCCGTCGCCAAAGTTATGCCCAAAGTGGAAAGCATGCCAACAGCCGCAATGCCTATGCCGTACAAGCCGCTTGCCATGTTTGAAATATCCCAGTTTGCGGCAAACATGTAAGAAAGCGCAGTGCCAACAACAATCAAAAGAACGGGATAGCAGGTGGAGAACATACCGGTTCCCATTCCGCCGATTATGACAGTGGCAGGGCCTGTCTGCGCCTGTTCTGCAATTCGCTTTGTGGGCGCATAAGCTTCGGAAGTGAAGTATTCGGTAACTTTGCCAATCAAAATGCCTACAACAAGACCCACGATAATCGCCGCCCAGTTGCCCCACACATTCGGAAGATTTAAAAATTTCAATATCGCCAAAGACGAAAGGATTATCAAAACCGAACTTACGTTTACGCCCTTGCCGAGCGCGCCCAAAAGCTGCTTGCTGTTTGCCCCCGACTTAACCTTTACGCAATAAATGCCAATTACCGACAAGATAGTGCCAACCGACGCAATTAGCATCGGCGCAAGAACAGCCTTCATCTGCGTTGCGGGGTCTGACATAAATGCCGCCGCGCCCAAAGCGGCAGTGGCAAGCACCGAGCCGCAATAAGATTCGTACAAGTCCGCCCCCATGCCCGCGACGTCGCCGACATTGTCGCCAACGTTGTCCGCAATGGTTGCGGGATTGCGCGGGTCGTCTTCGGGAATGCCCGCCTCAACCTTTCCGACAAGGTCAGCCCCGACGTCGGCAGCCTTCGTGAATATGCCGCCGCCAACGCGCGCAAACAATGCCTGCAAGCTCGCGCCCATGCCGAAAGTAAGCATTGTGGTGGTAATTATCACCATCTTTTTGGATGCGCTCGCGTCTTCTACAAAGGCGTTCAAAATCAAAAACCAAACCGAAATATCCAAAAGCGCAAGTCCGACAACCGTAAGCCCCATGACAGCCCCCGAACGGAAAGCAACCCTTAGCCCCTTGTCCAAAGAATGGTTTGCCGCCCATGCCGCCCTCGAACTTGCGTAAGTCGCCGTCTTCATTCCGAAAAAGCCCGCAAGTCCCGAGAAAAATCCGCCGGTGAGAAATGCCACCCAAACCCACTTGTTCTGAATGCCCGCAACCCAGCCCAAATAGGCGAAAATAGCCGCAATCACAACAAACACGATTCCCACAATCTTATACTGCTGTTTCAAGTAGGCAAACGCGCCCGCGCGGACGTGAGAGGCGATTTTCTGCATAATTTCAGTGCCCGCCTCCTCTTTTTTCATGCTTTTGTAAAAATATAAAGCAAAGCCGAGAGCGACTATCGAAGCGATTGGCACAAGCCAAAATATTGGAGGAATGGATGCAAACGGACAGGAAGAAGCCGTATCGGAGGCGGATTGGATAATTTCAGTTGAATTCATTTTTTGCTATTTTAAGTTTTAGTTGATTTTTTAAATAAGAAAAAAGTCCATAACAAAACGGACAGGAAAAAATCCCATCCGCCTTGCATTCAGATTAAGCTCCGAAAGTTGTCAGCGCGCTGCGCCACCATGTGTAATACTTGTCGTCAAGCTCCTCGCGCGAAGGCATGGGATAATATATAAACTCGTCTCCCGCGCCAACGTAAAAACCGCGCTTTACTGTTCTGAAAAGAAGCTCGCCCACCATGTTGCGCACGACAACCTTGTTGTTTTTGCCGCTTTTTAAGCTTATTTCACGAATGCAGTCGCGCAAGTGCGGAATGTTTTTATATGGCAGGTTCTGGGCGTCACCGTTTTCGGGATCTTTTTCAAGCCCGCCCAAAGTTAAATCGCAAAACGCGATTTTTGCCATGTTCACAAGCCTTTCGGGGCTTGTCAAGCGGCTTGCGTACTCCTTCGGGTTTAGGACGCTCGCAACGCGAGGGCGGGCGGGCGCCAAGTCCTGATAAAGAAAAAGCTTGTCGGAATCGGGAACGAAGTCCGCCTTTTTAAGCTCCAAAGTCCTGCCGTCGGCAGTAGTGAGGTACAAATTGCGAAATGCCGAAATCGGGACGTGCTCCAAAACTCGGTAAACGGACAAATAAACCGACTTGTGCGGAGTCCCGTCGGCATGCGGAACGCAAAGCTCGTCGAACTTTCTCATCGGGAAATAGTCGCTTTTGAAATCGGGATTGATTTCAAAGAATATGGCCTGGTCAAACGAGCGATGGTAGTCGCCTGTTGCGTAGTACGCGCCAAACTGTTCGGGAGGCAGGTTTGAAGCAATCAAGGCTTCGGGAGCGAGAGATAAATACAAGAACTTTTCCATAGAAATCAAATGTAGGGCTTATTTTATTCCTTGCAAGAAAATTTTATTTTTCAAGGCGCAGTAAAAATTTAATAAAAAAATGTTGAAAGAAAAGCAGCTCTGCTCTTTTATGTCAGAAGTATGTTGAGGATATTTTTTTTAACGCTTTTTTCAATGGCTCTGTGCATTTGCGCGCCCGCGCAAAACGCCGAGCCGAAAGCAGTGGACATTACCAAGAATTGGGACAGCAAAGCTCCTGTTTACAGGATTTCAATTTCAGGCTCCGACGAGGCGGCAAACCTCGCAAGGCGCGCGCTTTCAACGCACGGCTCTTTCAGGCTCACAAGCGCCGACGCGCATTTTAACATATCTTTTTCAAAAGCCCAAAACAATTCCGTCGAACTTAAAATAGACGGCTCAAAACCTTTCTCCCAAATAGTTTACGGCAAAAATACCGCAAATGCCGTCGCAAAAGCCTGCGATTTGGTCGTTAGGAAAATTTTGGGAGAGCCGTCATATTTCACGGGAACTCTCGCTTTCGTTTCCGACAGGACGGGTCATACCGAAATTTATACTTCGGACATTCTATTCCAAAATATCCGCTCCATAACAAACGACAATTCCGATTCCCTGCTTCCGCACTGGTCGCCCGACGGCTCAAAAATAATCTATACGGGCTACTACCGCACAAAACTGATGGATTTGTACGAAATAAACTTAGCCTCGAAAAGCCGCAAGACATTCGCAAACTTCAAAGGCACCAACACAGGCGGGGCGTTCAGCCCCGACGGTTCGAAAGTCGCAATGATTTTGACTGCGACGGGCAATGCTGAAGTCTGGACATCATCTTCCATGTCAAACGCGAAAAACAACTTGAAAAGGTTGACAAAAACCTCCGCCGCCGAAGCGAGCGCAAGCTGGTCGCCCGACGGCAAAAAGCTGATTTTTTCAAGCGACGCACTCGGAGGCCCCCAACTTTACACAATGCCCTCTGACGGCGGCACAATGAAGAGAATACCGACAAACATCAGCGGCTACTGCTCCGAGCCCGACTGGAACAAACGCTATCCCAACCTGATAGCCTTCACGACCGCGCAAAACGGGGCTTTTCAAATAGCGGTTTACGACTTTGAAACAAAGGAAAGCAGAGTGATAACTTCGGGTGGCTCATCGAGCCTGCCGAAGTGGACAAACGACGGAAGGCACATAATATTCACGAAAAACCACGGCAAAAGCCGCGCCCTTTACATAGTCGATTCAATCACGCAAAAGCAAACCGCACTGCATTCCAAAAATCTCGGCAACTGCGGAGAAGCCGACTTCATTTTAAAAAATTAAAAGCGCAATAAAATGGTAATTTACACCTTAGACTTGGAAGGCGTGTTCATACCCGAAATATGGATTGCCGTGGCTGAAAAAACGGGCATCGAAGCCTTGAAGCGCACCACGCGCGACGAGCCCGACTACGACAAGCTGATGCGCTACCGCCTCGACATTTTGGATTCCCACAACATAAAAATTGCCGACATTCAAAACGTAATCGGGCAAATGGAGCCGCTGGAAGGCGCAAGGGAATTTTTGGACTGGCTGAAAGGGGAAGGAAGAGTCGTAATATTGTCCGACACCTTCGAGCAGTTCGCAAAGCCGCTAATGGCAAAGCTTGGCTACCCAAGCTTGTTTTGCCACTCGCTCGAAATAGAAGATGGCGGAAGAATTTCCGGCTACAAGCTTAGAATTTCTGACCAGAAGAGAAAGTCGGTGGAGGCATTCAAAAGCCTGAATTTCAACGTTGTGGCATCGGGAGATTCCTACAACGACTTGTCAATGCTAAGAGCCGCCGACAAAGCCGTTTTGTACCGCCCGACAGAAAAATTCGCAAAAGAAAATTCCGACCTTCCGACAGCTGAAAACTACGCGCAGTTGAAGGAAAAATTCACGGAGCTTTCAAAAAATCTTTAACAATCGAAAACTATGGCATCAAAGAAAAACGCAACCGACAGATACGCATCCCGCGGAGTTTCTTCTTCAAAAGAAGAAGTGCATGCGGCAGTTGACAAGCTCGACAGGGGGCTGTTTCCGAACGCATTTTGCAAAATCACGAAAGACTACCTTACGGGTTCAAAGAGCAAGTGCAACGTAATCCATTCAGACGGCAGCGGCACAAAGTCAATCATAGCCTACCTCTATTTCAAGGAAACAAACGACGCTTCCGTGTTCCGCGGCATTTCACAGGACTCAATCGTGATGAACATTGACGACTTGCTTTGCATCGGCGCGCTTGAAGGAATTGTAATTTCAAACACCGTAAACAGAAACGCCGTAAATTTCCCCGCGAAAGCCCTCGCCGAACTCATTGGCGGCGCGGAAGACTTCACAAACAAACTCTGCAAACTCGGGGTTAAAACTTACTCCGGCGGCGGAGAAACCGCAGACGTAGGCGACCTCACGGGCAGCGTGGTCGTCGATTCCTGCGCAGTGGCAGTTCTCGACCGCAAAAAGGTTTTGATGCCCGACGGAATAGACGCGGGGCTTTCGATAGTAGGTCTTGCCTCTTTCGGCAAGGCAAAATACGAAGATTTTGAAAACAGCGGCATCGGCTCAAACGGGCTTACGAGCGCACGCCACGACATGCTCTCGCCCTACTACCGCAAAAAGTACCCTGAAACTTACGACGCCAATACGCCAAAATCCCTCGTTTACTGCGGCCCCTACAAGCTTGAAGACAAGCTTCCCGAATCGGACATGACAGTTGGCGAAGCCTTGCTTTCCCCGACGCGCACCTATGCCCCCGTCATCGCAAAAATAGTGAAAAAACACCCGAAACTCATAAAGGGCATAATCCACTGCTCGGGCGGGGGGCAGACAAAGTGTATGCGCTTCGGGAAAAGCGTGCATTTCATAAAAAACAATCTCTTCACGCCGCCCCCGATTTTCAGGGCAATCCAGCGCGCAAGCAAAACTTCGACGCAGGAAATGTACAAAGTTTACAACATGGGGCACAGAATGGAAATATACTGCAAACCCTCCGACGCCCAAAAAGTAATCGACATTGCAAAGTCTTTCGGAATCGAAGCTAAAATCGTGGGGCGCACGGAACCAAGCAAGCGAAAAGACGGCAAAAACCATTTGACTCTTTCGGCAAACGGCGAAGAAATAAAATACGTTCAATCTTAATAAAAAACCAAAAATCCGTTATTAAATTTATGAAAACATCAAAATACATTAAAATCGCGGGAGCGGCTCTCTTGGCATTTCTCGCCTCACCACTAACAAACGCAATGACAAACGAAGAAAAAGAATACCTCAAACTCTATGGAATGATTGCCTGCGAACGCGTCGGCGCAAACCAGCTCCAGCTTACACCCGAACAGACAAAAGTCTTCATAGAAGGCATTGAAGCGCGCATTAAAGGCGAGCTGATTCCCGAAAGCGCGCAGGAAATCGCGCCGAAAATGAACGAATTTTTACAAGCCCAGGCTGAAAAGGCGATTCAGGCGGAGCTTGAAAAGAACAAGGCTAAATACGAAGAATTTTGGAAGAAAATCGACGCCGAAAAAGACATCGTTAAAACCGAAAGCGGCTTGCGCTACAAAATCTTGAAAGCGGGCGAAGGAGAATTGCCGACAGCGGAATCGACCGTAAAGGTCAACTATGTCGGCACTCTTCCCGACGGAAGGGAATTTGACGCGTCGGCAAAGCACGGAGGCCCTGCTGAATTTCCGCTTGCAAACGTTGTTCCCGGATTTCGCGAAGGCTTGCAGAAAGTCGGCAAGGGCGGCAAAATTATGCTCTACATTCCCGCCGAACTCGGCTACGGCAACCGCTCAATGGGCATAATCCCGGCAGGCTCTCCGCTTGTATTTGAAGTGGAAACAATCGAAGTAAAATAAGGCTTTTACAAAAAGCAGGAAAGCGGAGTAAAAAAACTCCGCTTTTTTTGTCTTAAAAATTTAGAAATATTTTATACAAAACAGCCTGATACTTTTTAGGAAAATAAAAAAATTGCAGGGTTAAAACCACCCTGCAAATTTCGCTTAACAGGCAAAGTTATTAAATTTTCTTTCCCTTGCAAAACTTCATAACAACCATAGAAGTGCCGTCATCTGATTTTTTGCAAAAATAAAGAATTCCGTTTTTAAGCATCATATAGTTTGTTTGGGCAAGAGCTTCGAGAAATTTATTTTCATAAGCGGCATACTTTCCCATTCTTCTGGTTGAAAGCATTTTAGTAAATTCAACATCGTTTAAACCCTTAAACTCCAAACCGCCGTTAAAAATGTTGCAACCAGACATTCCACGGACATCAAACCCGCCGTCGCCCTTTGAAAAAGAAATATAAACGGGTCCGAAATCTGTTTCGTTATTATGGGGGGCTGAAACTCCTTCCAAATTCGCGACATACATGGGCTTCCATTGAACTCCCGTAATTTCGTCCGACATCATATATTCGCCGATTGTGGAGCAGGCGCAAAGCAAAACCAAAGACAACGCCGCCAAAGATTTTGAAATTATTTTCATAACACACCTTTCGTTAAAATTTTCATTTTAAAAGTTTTTCGTTTTCAAATTTATCAAAAACAACGCCATGATCAATCTTATATCCGTTCAAAAATTGGCTTACCGAAAGCATTTTCGCGCACGGAGCCTGAATTTTTTGAACATTCAAAAAACCCTCCGCGCAAGAGATTAAAATGCGGTCTTTCGAGACGCTCGCAACCATTCCGAATTTGATATTTTTGCCGCCGCTATTTGCAAAAGCCTCTCCGATTTTCAAAACTTCCCCGTTTATTGAGACTATTCCGCAGCCGAAAGCGCGTATGCGCAAGTCGAGCTCGCGCGCGCTCTTTGAAAAATCCAAATACAAATCCGACTTTGAAATTTTGCGCGAATAAGTGGCATTTTCTTCATTTTGCGGAGTAAAAACCAAAGTTTTTTCCGCGATTTTATCAAAATTGCGCTCCAAAAGCCGCGCCGCGTCAATCCCGATTTTTTCGCGAAGCGACTTCCCCGTTTCGCGCGGGGAAATTTCAGTTTCGACAACATCAGCAACATCGCCCGCGTCCATTTTTTTTACAATGCGCATAAGGCTTACCCCCGTGGAAGTTTTGCCGAGAGCAATGGCGGTTTCTATTGGCGAAGCCCCGCGCAGTTCGGGCAAAATCGAGCCGTGCAAATTAAGACAGCCCAAAGGGGCGAAATTCAAAAACTCCTCTTTTAAAATCCTGCCGTAAGCCATTACAACAACGCATTCCGCCCCCGCATTTTTGAGAGCCTCAATGACATCTTTATCGGGCGATTTTTCGGGGCGCAAAAGCAAAACGCCGTGCGAAACAGCCCATGTGCTGACATCGTTTGGAGACACCTTGCCGCCCCTACCTTTAGGTTTGTCGGGGTTTGAAACGATTGCGACAAGCTCGGTTTTAGGATTTTTCCAAACCGACTCTATTGCGGGTATTGCCACCGCATCGCTTGCCATAAACGCAATTTTCATAAAGCCTCTATTTCTTTTTGCGAAGAGCCTTAATTTTTTGGCGCATCGCCTCTTTCTTTGCGATGAGCTTTTTCAAGGAATGCTTTTTGCGCGGATCTGTTTTCTTTTTGTCGGCGGGCTTTTTGGCGCGCTTAGGCTTTTCGATTTTAACCTTGCCTATTTTAAAGTTCTTCTGCGCCAAACGCTCGTCCGCGGCGATTTTCGTTTTGCCAACAAGGTCGAGTTTTAGAGAAATTCCGCCAAGCTTGAAATTTTCGCGCATGCTGTTTTCCAAAAATTTTTTGTACGCGTCAGTCAATATGTCGGCATTATTGCAGTATAAGCGCAAAGTCAATGGGCGGCTTGAAGTTTGAAGTGCGTAATAAACCTTGAACCTGCGCCCGTTGACATACTTTGGCGGATTGTCCGAAATCAAAGTTTTAAGAAGCACGTTTACCTTCGATGTAGGAAGCGGCTTTGCCATTTTCCTGTAAAGCTTTGCCGCCCCTATTAAAAGCCCTTCCATTCCCTTGTCCTCCTTTGCGGAGACGAAATGAATGGGAGAACCGCTCAAAAAGAACAGGCGTTCGCGCACAGCCTCCTCAAACTTTTCGCGGAATTTTGAAATGCTGTCGTAACCCCTTACACCGTCTTTTTTGAAGGCGTTTACGGCGTAGTCCCACTTATTTACTACAAGCATAACCGCCGCTCCGGTTTCCATAATTTCACCCGCAAGTTTCTGGTCGGATTCTGAAACGCCTTCCATTGCGTCGATTACAAGCATCACAACATCGCACTTGGCAATCGCCTCTTTGGTGCGCATCGTCGAAAAGAAGTCAAGCGAAGTATTCACCTTGCGGCGCGCGCGCACGCCCGCAGTGTCGAAAAACTCGAATTTCAAGACGTCGCCCCTGTCGTTTTCAAAATCGATGTCGCATTTCACGCAGTCTCTCGTCGTGCCTGCAACGTCGCTTACAATCAGACGCTTTGAGCCGAGCAAGCGGTTGCCGATGGAGCTTTTGCCGACATTTGGGCGTCCCGCAACGCAAATTTTCACGCGCTTTTCGGCTTCCTCCAAAGGCTCTTCGTCTTTAAGCTCGCCCAAATAAAATTCGACAGCCTGCCAAAGTTCATCCATTCCCCTGCCGTGTTCGGCGGAAATCGGGCAGACGTTTGAAAAACCGAGCTTGCAAAAATCCGAAATGCGGGAATCGTGTTCGGGGATGTCAGATTTGTTTACGGCAAGAATTGCATTCGTTCCGCTTTTTCTGATTTTGTCGGCAATCTGCTCGTCAAGAGGCATAAGCCCCGACTGGGAATCAACCACCAATATTATCAAGTCTGCGGCTGAAATTGCAAAATCCGCCTGCTCGTTTGTCGCATCGGCGATGACTTTTTGCGTCATCTCGGCGGTTGCGCCGATGCCGCCCGTATCCATCAAAAGAACGCCGCAAGGCAGTTTTTCGGCAACAATGTCGCGCGTGACGCCGGGCATGTCGTGGACAATGCTTACCCTGCGCCCCAGCATTCTGTTAAAGAGGCGGCTCTTGCCCACATTCGGACGCCCGACCAAGGCTATGCTTTTACAGTTTGACATCAAATCACCCTTCAAGTTTAGGCAGGATTTTTGCAATTCTATCGGTTGCCTTTATGATATTTTCGTAGCTCGTGGCAAAGCTCGCCCTCAAATATCCCTCGCCCGAAGAACCGAACGCGCTTCCGGGAACCATCGCCACTTTCGCTTCGCTTAAAATCAGCTTGGCGGTTTCCATTGAAGTTTTTTTGAAACGCTCGATGTTCGGGAACGCGTAAAAAGTGCCGCGCGGCATAAAGCAGTCCATACCGAATTCGTTGAACCTGCCGACAATGAAGTCCCTGCGCTGGCGATACTTTTCGCGCATAAATTCCATGTCTTTTCTGCCGTTTTTAAGAGCTTCCACCGCCGCCTCCTGCGAGACTATCGAAGCGCACATAATCGCATACTGGTGCGCCTTCATCATTGCGTCTATGATTTCCTTGGGCCCGCAGGCGTATCCCATTCTAAAACCGGTCATTGCAAACGCCTTTGAAAATCCGTGTATGAAAATCGTACGGTCTTTCATTCCGTCAAGAGAAGCTATGGAAATGTGCTCCCCTTCATAGGTAAGCTCCGCATAGATTTCGTCGGAAATGACGAGAAAGTCTTTTTCCTTCGCGAATTTTGCAAGCTCTTCGAGCTGTGCTCGGGTTGCGGTTCCGCCCGTCGGGTTTGTGGGGAAATTCATAATGAACGCCTTTACCCCCGGCTGCCAGGCGCGCTTTACGTCCTCAATGTCAAGCTCGAAACGGTTTTTGCCGTAAGTGTTTACGGGAATTGCAACACCGTGGCAAAGTTCGACACTCGGCGAATACGAAACAAAACACGGGGCGTGGTACATGACTTTGTCGCCCGGCTCGATTATGGCTCTGAGCGCGACATCCAAGGCTTCGGACGCCCCTACACTCACCAAAATTTCGTTGTCGGGATTGTAAGATGCGTTGAAATTCGCTTCGACGTACTTTGCGATTTCGACACGCAAACTCTTCATACCCAAATTGTCCGTGTAAGAGGTCTTGCCCTTTTCGAGAGCGAAAATCGCCGCTTCGCGGATATGCCATGGGGTTACGAAATCAGGCTCGCCTATGCCAAGCGACACGGCGTCCTTCATGGTAGAAGCGATTGCAAAAAAGTCGCGTATTCCTGATTTTGGAATTTGCCTTACATGTTTTGCAACAAATTCAGATGCAGATCTGCCCATTTTTATGTTCCTGTTCTATTTCAAAAAAAATACAGCCGCGCCGACTCTCGGCAAGCGCGCCGCAAAGAAATCCGCCTTTAAATTCTACGGCGAAACCAAAGGTCTGTCTTCGTTCGAGTTTTCCGTCGTTAACATAAAGCCCTGCTGCTTGTAGGTGCGCAAGAAGAAGTGCGTAGCAGTCGAAGTCACGCCATGAATGCTTGCAAGGCGTTCGTAAACAAAGCTTGCGACTTCGCGCAGGGAGCGGGCCTTTATAAACAAAAGCAAGTCGTACGCGCCGCTCATCAGATAGCAGGACTCGACCTGCTCAAACTTGCTGACGCGCTCGGCAAGGCGGTCGAAACCACCGTCGCGCTCGGGGCTTATTTTAAGCTCGATGGCAGCCCTGACAACCGACTTCCCTTCAAAGTCGGGATTGAACACGGGCCTCCACCCGAGCAAAATTTTGTCGTCAACCATTTTCTGAATTGCCGCTTCCACTTCGGGCTTTGACATCGACAATATTTTACCGATTTGCTCCGTGTCCAAAGCTTCGCCTTCCAATAAAAGTTTCAAGACCTTTTCCATAATGGGAAACAATCTTGCACACATCTTTAAGTTTTAAAACTCTTTTTTTTAGATTTTCGGCGAATTTTTTTGTTTTAGGCGCAAAAAGACAAAAATACGGACTTTTTCCCAATATTTGCTTGAACGGGGAGACTTTTTTTATTCCCATTACATCATGGGAAAGAACAGAAAACACTTTTATTTCAGAATTGCCGCATTTATGGTGCTTCCGCTTTCAATGCTGTGCGCATGCGCAAAAAGCGGTCCTATCGCGATAAATCCGATAGACATAAACTACAGATTTTCGCAGATGAAAAACGAACCGCCGCGCAGGGAAGCCGCAGACCCCGAAATTATCTTGTACAAGGGCAAATACTATCTGTTTGCCTCAAAGTCGGGCGGATACTGGTCAAGCGACGACTTGGCTTCTTTCAAATACATAAAGTTCCCCAAGAACTTCCCTACCGAAAACTACGCCCCGACCGTGGCTGAAATAAACGGAGAAATCGTATTCTTCGTATCGGGGCACGATAGCTTTTGGACGACTTCCGCCCCCGAAAGCGGCGAGTGGAAGAGAATAAAAGTCGATTATCCCCGCAGGGATACCGACCCCGCTCTCTTTAAAGACGACGACGGCAGAGTTTACATATATTTCGGCTGCAACCCGAAAGACCCGATTATGGGAGTTGAAGTCGATCCGAAAAACAACTACAAAATGATTGGCGAACCCGTCGAGCTTATCGGGCACGAATTTAAGACAAACGGCTGGGAAAAATCCGGAGGCAACAACCAAGACGACAGGTCCGGCTGGAACGAGGGCGCAAACATGATAAAGCATGGCGGCAAGTACTACCTGCAATACGCGGCTCCCGGCACACAATGGCGCAACTACGGCGACGGCGTATATGTTTCCGACTCCCCTCTCGGAAAATTCGTTTACCAGAAAAACAGCCCCTTCTCCGCAAAGCGCGGCGGATTTATCGGCGGCGCGGGGCACGGCGGAACATTCAAGGACAAATTCGGCAACTACTGGCATGTGGCTTCAATGCTTGTTGGCATACACCACGGTTTTGAACGCCGTCTCGGGCTTTTCCCGACATTCTTCGACGAAAACGGCAAAATGTATTCCTTAACGGAATTTACCGACCGCCCGTTTGAAATTCCGCAAAAGAAAATTGATTTTTCAAAGAAAAGCCTGTCCAAAAACTGGAACATCCTGTCGTACAAAAAAGGAGCGAAGGCGACTTCCGAATTTGGAGATTTCTCCGCAAAGAACGCGGTTGACGAAAAAATCGAAACATTCTGGTCGGCAAACACGGGCAACAAGGGCGAAAGGCTTGAAATCGACTTGGGGCAGGTTTGTAAAATCAGCGCGCTTCACATAAACTTTGCAGACGAGGGATTCAATACTTACGACGGCGACCCTGTCCCGATTTACCGCTACAAAGTGCTCGCCTCAAAAGACGGCAAAAACTGGGTTCAAATTTTGGACGAATCCGAAAACCAAAAAGATTCCCCGCATTCGCTCAAAGTCTTGAAAAATCCGCATAAGGCAAGATACGTCGCAATCGAAAATTCAGCAGACATGGACGGCGGGAAATTCTCGATTTCCGATTTCAGAATTTTCGGAAGCGCGAATATGCAAAAGCCCGCAAAGGTTGAAAACATTACCGTTTTGCGAGACTCAAAAGACCCGAGAAACGTCGAAATTTCTTGGGACGAAGTTGAAAATGCAGAAGGCTATGTTTTGCGCTACGGCATAGAAAAAGACAAGCTACATACGGCATACACCCTGCGCGAAAACAAGTTAAAAGGCTCTTTCTTAAATATCGGCGCCCCGTATTTCTTCACAGTTGAAGCATTCAACCGGGCCGGATTTGGCAAAGTGTCAGACATCAAGGAAGCCAAGTAAAAAATTAGCAAAATCCCAAAAACGGAAAGGCGGGGACAGCAAAAAAGCAGTCCCCGCCTCGTTTTATTGACTATAAGAAGAAATTATAAAAGCGAATAAAGGAGGTACAAGAAATAGAGTGTTGCCGCAGTGCCCATCAACATTAAAAGTGAAATGTTAAGCCCCATTTTGTACGAGCCGTTATTTTCACTTTCGGAAGTATCGACTGCCGTAAAGTTCAGCTTGTAAAACCTAAAACACAAGAACGCAAATATAACAACAATAAGCGTAAAAAATAAAAATCCTTGCGAAAATACGACTTCCACAAAGAAATCCAAAAATCCGTATTCCGAGTAGGAGTTCATCTTCCCTTCCGTAGAAAGAGCCTTCGGGCATAAAGCCCGAAAGCCCCATATCCTATTTTATACCTATAAAAAAATTACTTTCTTCTTCTGTACGCCGCAAACGCAAGAGCAACCGCGCCCAAGATTGCCGCATACGTCGAAGGTTCGGGTATTGCGGCATATCCGTATTCCGAAAAATGGGAAACAATAAAAGAAAGATATTTCCCATCGTAAGAAACATTGCTTACATCGTCTGCAACAGCCCAAACATCTTCCCCGTCCGCCTTATGATAAATAGAGAAATCCGACAAATTCAAAAACGGATTATCCACCAAGAAACTCAAAACAACAGTGTCTCCACCATCCATTACCACATCGAAAGAATATGAAGCCGCCGCCGCAAAATCAGAGCCGATTTGGGACAACAAATTTTGGGTTGTTGTGTTCACTTCATTTACGGAAGCATAATCCGAGTTAAACGCCATGCTTATCACAGTGTTTTCAGAACCTGATTCCGTCAAGGAGACCCTTCCGTTGTTTTCAACCGTCAAGGCTGCCCCTGCATTGTCCAAATTCATTTTTTCCGCCGAGCCGACTGTAAAAATATTTTCGGCAAAAATACCACCGTATACTTTTACAGAACCAAAATCCGCAATCGAGGAATTTGCCGAAAGAGCGTACGAACCTTCTTCAAGGCTTCCACCTGCTACAAGAGACAAAGTTCCCGCGTTGGAAAAAGTCAGATTTGAATTTGAAAGAGTGTTAGAACCGTTAATGGTTAGCGATAATACCGCGCCGCTTGCAATATTGACAGAAGACGCCCCAAGCTTATTGTTTACATTCATAACGCCACCGTTTACGTTCAATGCCCCCGTATAGTGTTCCATAGAAGAATTTACAGTAAGAGTTCCCAATCCGATTTTATTTATCGTGTGATTTGAACCTGCGTTTACTTCCGAACTGATTGAGTCATAGCCCGATCTTCCGTCTCCGATTTCGTAAGTCGCATTTTCAGATATGTCAAAGTTTACGGAACTTGTTCCGCGCATAAAAAGAAATCCTCCGCGCTCGTCTGAAAGAGTTCCGTTTTGGGAAAAATAATTGCCCAAATTTTTGATGTTTTTATCGGCAGATATTGTTACATTGGCATTGCGCACAATAATCGCTCCGCCTCCGTTATAAGAAAAGTCGTAATTTCCGACGCTCGCACCGTTGCTTGAAAATACCGTGTTTTTTATGGTGGAAGAGCCGCCATTCAAATACAGCGCGCCGCCAAGAGCTTCCTCTTCTCCCACAGCCTTATTATTTGCAAAAGACGAATTTTCAATCAAAATGCCGGAACCGCTTTTGCCTTGATATATGTACAGCGCGCCGCCGTAAGCTCCCGTGCCTTCCGCCAAATTGTTATTAAATTCGTTGCTGTTTATGGTTAGATTTATCGGTGAATCCTGCCAGCTGTCATAAATATATCCTGCCGCGCCATAAGCCCATCCGTCGCCCTGATACATGGAAGCGTCTGATTTATTGCCGTCAAAAATATTGTTTGACAAAGTGTAAGAACCGCCGAACAAGGATACTACCCCGCCTTGAACACTTTTGGCGGAAGATTTATTACCCGCAAATTTTGTTCCCGACACTTCAACATTCAATGCGCTTGAAGCGTATATTGCAGAACCCTGAGTGTTTGGATAAGCTGCGCCGTCCGCAGGAGTCGTGGCACTCAAATTTCCCTCAAACGAAGAATTTTTCACGCTCAAAGAACCGCCTGAGACTTTAATAAGCCCCTGCGCCCCTACGCCGCTTGCGGGGGAATTTTCAAATATCAAAGAATTGTTTTCAAAAGAACTGCTTTCAACTGACAAGCTTCCGCCCGATTGGACAGACAATAACGGAGTTGTAGAATAATTTTCGCCGTTATTCCATGCGGAACGGTTCGTTATGTTTGAATAGGTTGCATCTGAAACAGTCGCATTGCCTTTTGCATCCATAATCATTTTTGCGGAATTATCTGCCGCAATGCCCGTAAACTTTACATTGGAGTTTGATTCAACGTTGATTTTGTCAAAACCAGCAACTTTAAGCGCAGTAGAGCCTGAATATGCTTCGCTTGATGTCCCGATGTTTAAAGTTTTTGTACCTTCGACAATCGCATTTTCCGCATTGCCGTAAATCGTTCCGCCGATTTTTGCATCATTTGAAAGATTTACAACAACATTGCCAAGCATTTTCGAGGTCTGATTTGAGCCGCTTGCATATACATTGCCGGTTATTTCTCCGCCTGAAATATTCAAGGAGCTATCACCTTTTGTAAGGGCATATTTCCCCGATCCTCCTTCTCCTCCTCCGAGATATACATTACCATTGATTTTTCCGCCGCTTACGTTAATTTCAGCAGAACCCACTGCGGAATATTTAAGAGCTCCCCCATAAACATTGCCTTCTATATTTCCGCCTTCAATATTCATTGTAACTTTATTTGCGGAATTTGCCACGACGCTATCGGGAAGATCGTTTTGATTCATATAGCTTATGTCGTTTAACGTTCTTCCGCCACCGCCGTAAATATCTCCTTTTATCGAAGCATTTTCGGCGATTGTAAGAGTGGCGTCGTTTACGCTTACATACGAACCTGCAACAGAATATGCTTCGTTGCCGTTGCCGCTTGTGTCAATAACGGTATTCCCGCCGATATACACATTGGTGTTGCTATCTGTAGTCTGAAAATTTTGACCGCTTAGAATTGGAGACATAGAACCTGCCCTGATTCCATAATAAAAATTCCCTCCATATGTTTTTATGCCGATATCGCCATTGACAGTTCCAACAGACTGGTAGTTTCCTCCGACAAAAAACGTGTTAACACTGCCACTGTAAAATTCAATGTTTATGTTGCCGTTTACATTTTTACCATCGCCGCCATTATAAATGCCGCCAATAAAGACATCAACAACTTTTAAATTGTCGCTATCCACCGAGAGATTTACTCCGCCTACTGAAACATTTTGACCGCCGCCAACAACAAGCCCGTAAGTATTATTATCGCCGACAATATCCCATGACACAACATTTTCGGTGTCAACATTTGTTCCAAACAAAGAGTCTGCCCAAAGTTGATTTGTTAATAAAAGAGCAATCAAAGATGATGCTATAATATTTCTCATATTTCTTCTCATAAAATAAAAAATTTCGCAAAAAGGATGCGTATTTAGAATACGGATGCCTTTATGTTTGCATAATATAACAAATATAAGCATCTTAGCATTTTTTACTGCTTGCCTTTGCATAGGCAAAATTTGAAAAAACGCCATGCAACCCTTTTAAAATAAAACAATGTTGACAACCGTATTCTAAATACGCATGCCTCGGGATTTAAGAGGCGTTTTTTATTGCTTGAAAAGCAGGGGCAATTTTGAGAGAAATTGAAAATACACAATTTGAATTTTTTTAAGACATGTTACAAGCAGGCATAGTAGGATTGCCGAACGTCGGCAAAAGCACTCTTTTTAATGCGCTCACCCGCTCCAGAAAAGCGGAAGCGGCAAACTATCCATTCTGCACGATAGAGCCGAATGTCGGCGTCGTTGAAGTGCCCGACTCAAGGCTTGCCGTATTGAAAGGCATCGCCAAAACAAACGTGGTAATTCCCGCCGCAGTCGAATTTGTTGACATTGCGGGATTGGTTGCGGGAGCGAGCAAAGGCGAAGGGCTTGGCAACAAATTTCTTGCAAACATACGCGAAGTGGACGCAATAGTGCAAGTCGTGCGCTGTTTTGAAGACGACGACATTCTGCATTCACTCGGCTCGGTCGATCCTATAAGAGATATTCAAATTATTTTGACAGAGCTTGTCCTCGCCGACCTTCAAAGCTGCGAAAAACAGCTTGAATCGAGTATCCGCAAGGCAAAGAGCATGGACAAGGAATCCATAAAAAACGCCGAACTTTTGAAGGCTTTGGTCGCCCACTTAAACGAAGGCAAGCCCGCGCACACCCTCGAATGCTCCGACGACGACAAGGAGAGAATGAAGCAGTATTTTCTCCTAACCTCGAAACCGACCATCTACGCCTGCAACGTGTCAGAAAGCGACTTGGCAAATCCCGACGCAAATTTGTACGTCCAAAAGGTCAGGGAGTTCGCAAAAACAGAACACGACGCCGAAACATGCGTAATTTGCGCAAGAATTGAAGAGGAGCTTTCAGACTTGTCTCCCGAAGAGGGCGCGGAGTATTTAAAGGAGCTTGGCGCGCAAGACAGCGGCGTTTCGGAACTTATCCGCAAGACATACGATCTCTTGGGGCTTGCAAGCTTCTTCACGGCGGGCGAAAAGGAAGTCCGCGCATGGACTTTCAAAAAGGGAATGACTGCCCCGCAATGCGCGGGCGTAATCCACACCGACTTTGAAAAGGGCTTCATCAAGGCAGAAGTAGTTTCATACGAGGACTTGGCAAACGCAGGGTCCGTCGCAAAGGCAAGAGAGGCGGGGCACTACCGCCTTGAAGGCAGAGACTACATTTTTAAAGACGGAGACGTCGCGCTTTTTAGATTTAACGTATAGCGTGAAAATTCTTCTTAAAATATTCTACCTCGCCTCTTCGCCGATACTGACAGCGTTTTTGCTCGCCTATTCGGTATTTTCCATATTTTTTGCGACACTCGAAATTCCGAATATCGGCATTGCGGCAGTTCAGGCGAAATTTTTTGAGTCTTGGTGCGCGCTCGCATTCGGATTTATTCCGCTAATCGGCGGAAAAACCGTCGGAGTTCTGGCGATTTTAAACATTTTGGCGTCCGCCCAGAGATTTACAAGGCGCAACATCGAAGGAATGGGCTTTGCAATGACGCACATCGCCCTTGTGCTTTTAATCGTGTCGGGCTTTTTGCAGGCGGCGTGGAGAAAGGAAGGCGCAGTCGTTTTGCAAGAGGGAGTACCCCAAACTTCGATTTTAAAATCTTCAAGCGGACAGCCCGCATTGCTTTCAACGCTTCCCTTTTCCATTGAGCTAAAAAAATTCGCGATAGAAAACTACGAAAACAGCGACATCGCAAAAGACTATTCGAGCCTTGTGGTTTTCAGGTACAGGGACATAGCAATCGAAAAGCTCATAAAAATGAATGAACCCGCAAGCTTCGGCGCGTGGACGTTCTACCAGTCAAGCTATCGAGACGGCGGCAAAACAAGCGTATTGCAAGCCGTAAAAAATCCCGCGGGGCTTCTGCCAACGGTTTCGGTTGCGCTTATAATGTTTGGAATGGCTTTCACTTACGCCGTCAGAATTTTCAAAAAATCCAAATGAAAAAAATCGCCATAACACTCAGCTTTGCCGTTTGCATTGCAATAATCTGCTTCGGATACTTTTTCGGCAAGCGCGGCGCAATTTTAAAAGACGGTGCGGCTCTTTCTGAAATGCCCGTTATGAAAGGCGGTAGGCTCATGCCCCTTTCAAGCGCAAGCGCGGACATCTTGCGCTTCATATACGGCAAATCAAGTGTAAAAATCGGCGACAAGTGGGCGTCGCCAACCGAATGGTTAGTTTATATTAACGCCCGCAAGCTTGAAGCTTCGGAACAAAAATTTTTCAGCACCGACAACCGCGAACTTCAAAATCTGCTCGGCATAAAAGGAAGATACTATTCATACCAAGATTTTGAAAAAAAGTTTGAAGAGGCGTTTAATGCAGCAAACTCGCAGGATAACTCCCCATTTACAAAGGCGTGCAGGCTTGCGATAGAAAAAATCGCCGCGTACGAAGCCGCGTCAAACGCCTTGTCGTTTTGCCTTGAAGGGGCAACTCCGCGCGAAACGTTTGAAATGTGGAAAGCGATGACAAAGCGCGCGGCGGCGGAAATAGAAAGCGCGAAAGCCCAAAATAGAAAGCCTGACTCCGCAATTCTTGCCGATGTTTACCAATACCTGCAAGCCTTTCAGGAAATAAAGTCGCGCCACGACGAGCTGAAAAATTCAAACATTTTGGTGGTCTCAATGAGCGGCGGCTGGCAAACTCCACTCGACGCCCTCTTGGATACCGCCCCGTCCGAAAACAAAATCGAAACGTTTTCGCGCTACGGCGACATTGTGGAGTGCGTTTCCAAAAACAAGCCCGAAGAGGCAGACATACACATAAAAGAGCTTAAAAGCCTGCTGAATCCGCCATTTAAAATCAGGTTTGAAAACTTCGCAAACCGCCTCGACATTTTTTACAGGGGAGCGATTTTATACGCGGTTGCCGCAGTGATTTTGCTTGCGGGAACAATATTAAAAAGATGCGCAAACATCGCCTTTGCCTCGGGCGCGGTTTTTATTTCATGCGCGTTTTTAACGCACGCATTCGGAATGCTCGCAAGAATGTACATACAAATGCGCCCCCCCGTTACAAACCTTTATTCCTCTGTGATTTTCACCGGGCTTGTCGCGGTTGGAATTTGCATTTTTCTGATGCTAAAAAAAGGCAAAAAAATCTACGCAATGATTGCCGCCCCCGCCGGATTTTTATCGCTTTTGATTGCGCTTAACCTGCCCTATTCGGGCGACACAATGGGAAAGATGGTGGCGGTTTTAAACTCAAACTTCTGGCTTACGGCACACATCGTGCCGATGATGTTAGGCTATTGCGGAGTGTTTTTGGCGGGATTTGCGGCGTCTTTTAAGCTTCTTTTTAACGCCGCAAAGCTCGGAAAAGTTTCGGAAGAATCCAATTTTGAAACGGCAAAAACCGTGTATGCCATAATGTGCTTTTCAATGGTGTTTTCGTTTGCGGGAACAATGCTTGGCGGCGTCTGGGCAAACATGAGCTGGGGGAGGTTCTGGGGGTGGGACCCGAAGGAAAACGGCGCGCTGATGGTTGTGCTTTGGTCGGCTTTTGCAATACATCTTTACGCCTTTAAATACGCCAATGCCCGCGCGTTTCTCGCGCTTGCATGTATTGGCAACATTGTCGCGGCATGGGCGTGGTTCGGCGTAAACATGCTCGGAATCGGGTTGCATTCCTACGGATTTATGAGCGACGGATGGCTTTATCTCGCACTCTTTGTCTTGGCGCAATTTTTAATATCGCTTCTTGCGTTCGTAAAATGCCAAGCCGCACCGAATACAAACCATGAAAAATATTTGAGCCAAACCGATTTTTAAAATCTGAAAGGAGAAAAGTTTTCCATTTCCCTGCCGAATTTTGAATACACCGGCTTTGCCATGGGAGTTGAAATGCATGTAATCCAATCCAAGCCGCACTTTTTAAGCTCCGCCAAGACGGATTCCGCGAGGCTTTGGGCAATGCCCATTTTCCTGAAATTCGGATCGACAATCAAGTCGAGGAGATACGCGTCGCCCACTCCGTCCGACAATGCCCTGAAAAAGCCGACCATTTGCCCGCTTTCATCGAACGCCCCAAACGCGCAAAAGCTGTTTTTAATTGCCAAGTTTATCTTTGACACATCGTCTTTTTCAGAAATCCATCCTTCAAATTCATAAAGGCGGGCAACGGCTTCGGAATAATCTTTTTCAAAAGGATTTAACTTTAATATTTTAATTTTTGAACGCATATTGCGATATTACAATCTTGATAAAACAAAATTTCAACAATGATATTGGCAGAGTTAAAAATTCCCGAAAAAACCGCGTTCGACGCGAACGCTCTTAAAGACATTTCAGCGTCCGACAAAGCGCAAATATGCGCACTTATCGCAAAAAATCCATGCGACAGCTGCGAAAGAAATTTCGCCAACCTTTTCATGTGGCGCAAAATGTATAAAACGCAAATTGTAAAATCGGGCGGCTCCGTTTTGCCGTACAACAGCGCAAACCGCGTCATAATGTTCCCGATTGGCGAAGAGCCTTCGCCAAAAGAGCTTTTTGAAACGGCATCAGCATTCATAAGCGCAAAAAAAAGCGACGACGGCTTCATATACGACATTCCGCCAAGCTACGTTGAAAAGAACTTTTCGGAACTTTCCAAATATTTTGAAATAGGAGAAGACGAAAACGAATTCGACTACATATACGATTTAAACCACCTGATAAATCTAAACGGCACGCTGCTGCGCAAAAAGCACAATTTAATAAGGCAGTTCGACAAGCTTTACCCGAACGCCACCTTTCGGGAACTGAACGCGCAAAACGCAAACGCCGCATTCGACTTCATGCTTGAAATAAACCGCCAAAAGGAAATTTCAATAACCTACGGCGGGTTGAAAAACGAAGACGACGCGCTAATGTGCGCAAGGGAAAATTTCGAGTTTTTGAATTTAAGGGGCATTCTGCTCTTTGCCGAAGAGGGCGTTCTTGCGGGCGTTTCAATATTTAGCGAAATAAACCCGCAGATTTACACCGTCCATTTTGAAAAATGCAACCCCGCGTTCAAGGGCGCTCCGCAAAAGTTG
This sequence comes from Intestinicryptomonas porci, assembly GCF_033971905.1. Classification (NCBI taxonomy): domain Bacteria; kingdom Pseudomonadati; phylum Verrucomicrobiota; class Opitutia; order Opitutales; family Intestinicryptomonadaceae; genus Intestinicryptomonas; species Intestinicryptomonas porci. The sequence goes on along the minus strand of NZ_JALBUT010000002.1, from coordinate 61,021 downwards.
GCATGGCTTGAAGCAAACGAAATAAAAAAGCTCGGAGCGTCAAGAATGAACAGGGAACAGGACTTGGGCATTGAAAACCTGCGCCATGCAAAGAGGTCTCTCGACCCCCTTTTCCTTTACAAGCGCAAATTTGCAAGAGTTAAGACAGCGTAAAAACGCCGCGAAATCCGTGCCTTAAAAAACGACTATTTTTTTAAGGTGCAAAGCTTCCGCTTCGGGCTTTTCCAAAACGACTTTTATAAATCTCGCAGTCTTTTTTTCTTTTAGATTTATATGCCAGCGTTTTTTGGCGAGCTTGCTAACAAATATTTTCTCCCAATCTTTGCCGTTTGAAGAAATGTAAACTCCGATTGGCGCGGTTCTAAACGCCATGTGATCGGCGCGGTTTGAAAGCTGAATGCCCGAAATCTGTTGCGGAGTTTTCAAATCCACAACGACATTCGGGTGTACCTCTTTCAAGGTATGAAAGGCGAAGTTTTGCGCGCCCTCCGTAGTGAAATCGTTTACCTTGGGCGACCATCTTTCGTCAACAGAGCTTAGTTTCACGTCTGCGCCATAGCTTATGACTTTCCCCGAAGGCTTCGGAAACAAGCTCTCGTCCTGCAAATTTTCACCCTCTTTCATTTCCGACATCGGATATGTATAGGAGATTTCCTCTGCCAATTTTTCAGGCGTCATATCTTTATCGACCAAGCCGAATTTAAAGCTAAACTTAACAGAGCCTTTAAAGAAGTGCCTGTATTTATCGAGAGTTTCTGGACCGTGGGAGCTGTTTCCGATGCCAAAAACATTCCATGCAATCCTAAGTTCCGAATTTGAATTTTGAGGAAGCTCATGGGGATGGTTCGCATTCTTCATTTCAGCCTGCGAGTTCGGCAAAATTGCAAAAGGAAGAGGCCTGTCAAGCGCGACAAACGCCAATTTGTATTTTGCCTTGTCGCTTGATAAAATCATATTTCTTACGTCTTCGCGATTGCCCGTATCCTGCGTTTTCGGGAAGAGTTCGAGGAACGACTTTACATCCGAAGAATAAATGCCGACATCCGCGCCCGTTTTTCTGTCGCAATAATTTGCCAATGGCCCCCTGCCGTAATACTCGACGTTTTTAAGCGACTTTTCGATGCCCATTCGCACGCCGATTCTTGCCAAATTGAGCTTTTCGGGCAGGTCGTTTACCTTCGTAAACTTGCAGTCAACCTGAACTCCCTGCATGCCCGGGGAATATTTGATTTCCGACAAAAATCCCGCGCCGTCTTCATTTAGCAGGAACTTTTTGCAAAGCACCGATCTCCCGTCGAAAACAACTTGCGGCTTTTCGGTTTTTAGATTGTCCAAGCCGTACATTTCATAGTCGCGCATAGGCGGCTTCATGCTGTCAATCCAAGCCTGCGAAATATCGAAATCAAGAGGCTCTGTGATTAGCGGCGATTTATCTTTTGAAGAAACCGCGCAAACCAAAGCGGCGTCCTTTTTGGAGAATTTTAAATCTATGGCATTTGAATTGCTAAAACAGGATGCTCTAAACACAATAAAATCTTTGTTTTCCGACAATTTTTTGAAATTAAAATATCCGCAAGAAGAAGCTATATGCGCGCTTCTTCCGACATACCGCTGGTGCTTTGCAACCACCTTGCCGCTTTGCTTTTCTTTTAAAGAGATATTTATAAAGTATTCGCCGTTTAAATTTGAATTTTCCACCAGCTTCTTGTCTTTTTCTATTAAATCCGCCGCGTCAATTTCTATTTCCGCGCTCTCCCACGGTGCAATATTTAGCGGCTTTTGCGCCCTTTTCGCCACAACTTTGCCGTTTCGCAGAACTTCGACTTCAAAGTCAAATTCGTTTAAATTTGTCGCCGTAAATTCGTTTGAAACCTTGAATTTGAACGGGCTTTCCGAGTCCTCAAACCATGCGTTTTGGTGGACTCTTTTAATGTCGTCGAACTTGCCCGAATATGTGCGGTCGGCAAAAATCACGCCGTTTAGACAGAAGTTGTTTGAAGACGGCTTCGTGCCCCAGTCTATCCCGTAGGTCAAATACTTTTCATTCGGATTTTCCTTTAGCGGCATCAATAGCGACTGGTCAACCCAATCCCACAAATATCCGCCGTTTAGCGAAGGGTCTTTTCTGAATTCGTCAAAAATCTCCTTTAAATTGCCCGTGGAATTGCCCATCGAATGCATGTACTCGCAAAAGATGAAGGGGCGCGTTTCATTTCTCATTTTTGTCTGGTACCACTTGATGCGCGGAAGCCCGCCATACATGCCCGAAACGAAGTCGGTCGGGCTGTTTAAACGCTCGTTTTTTAAAGTCAGAGGGTCGCGCATTTCGACTTCGGAATGCACGGGACGCCCGCCGCCAAATTCGCGCGCAAAGTCAAGCATTACCTGATGGTTCTTCGTAAAACGCCATGCGTTCTCGTTGCCCAAACTCCAAATAATCACGCACGGCACGTTTCTGTCGCGCAAAACCATGTTCTTCATTCTGTCAAGCGACATCGCAAAGAACCATTCGTTGTCGCCAGGAATTTCGTCCCTCAATCCGTGGGTTTCAAAATTCGCCTCGTCCATAATAGTGATTCCGTAGCGGGTGCAGAGCATCAAAAATTTATCGTCGGGCGGATAGTGGGAAGTGCGGACGGCGTTTATATTGGCTTCGCGCATCAGCTCGACGTCCTTTTTCATCCACTTGAAATCGCATGCCTTGCCCTTGTCGGGAGACCACGCGTGGACATTCGCGCCCTTTATCAGAAAACGTTTGCCGTTCAAACGGCATGTCTTGCCGTCTATCTCAAATTTTCTAAACGCAATGTCTGCGGCGACGGCTTCGGAAACCTTGCCGTTTTGCGACTCTTCCAATATCAGAGTGTAAAAATCGGGCTTGTCCGAAGACCACAATTTAAAGTTTTTTACAAGTCCCGAAATTTCTGCTTTCCCGCCGCTTGCATTTGCCGACTTTTTGAAAACAGCATTTCCGTTTTTATCGACTATGGAGGCAGAAACTTTCGAGTTTTCTCTTCCGCTCAAAAACACGGTCAAGTTTACTTTTGCCTCGTCCAATTTATCATTTAGCTTTATGTCTGCAAAATAATCGCGGATGTAATTTTTGGGGCGGCTAAGCAAGACGACGTCTCGGATTATGCCCATCATGTGCGGCATGTCCTGCATCTCGTAATACGCCCCCGTTGTGTTTTTAAAAACTTCGACTGCCAGCGAATTTTTGCCTGATTTCAAAAACTTTGAGATGTTGAATTCAGCAGGCGTAAAACTGTCCTCGCTGTATCCGACTTTTTCTCCGTTTACATACAGGAAAAATCCCGTGCGCACCCCGTTAAACCTTATGATTGTTTCGCGGTCTGCCCAGCCCTTCGGAAGCTCGAAAGACGTGCGGTAAACCGCTTTTTGGCGGTGTATTTCGGGAATGAACGGGCTTTTTGCAGCTTGCGACATTTCCTCGCCCTTGCCCTTATGAAAACCTTTAAGCCATCTGCCGTTTTTGTCGAAAAACATTTCAAGATTGATGTTGGCGTAAAAAATGCTGTCGTATCCGCAAGCCTGCCACGAATTTGGAACTTCGATTTCGTTCCAGTTGGAATCGTCAAAATCATAATTGAAAAATTCAGGCGAAACTTCTTCGGGCTTTTCGGCAAAAAAGAACTTCCACTTGCCGTTTAAGACATTCGCCCTGCCCGTGTTCTCATAGAGATTTTCCACATTCTCATCGCCTTGCGAAACGGGAACTTTTGAAGAATCGGCATAGGGGACGAAAAACGCCCGCGCAGGCTCTTTGTTTATGCGGAATACGGAAATGTCGTTCCACGCGTTTTGGGCGTCTTTTAAATCGATGCCAAGGCATGAAGAGCCGAGGCATAGCAGTGTCATAATAACAGTGTTTATTTTCATGTGGCAGGTTTGTTAAAAAAATTAAAAAAGCGACTTTGCGTTTTCGCTTGAAATGCGCTTAAACCAAGCCTCGGAAAGCGGCAGGCTCTCAAAGCGTTCTATCGCGCCCGCGCCGCAGTTTGAAGAGGCAAACAAAAACTGAGAAGGCGGAACGACTGTTTTTATCAAATTGAAAAATTCATCGGGAATTTCTCCGTCCAAAAGATAAAAAACTTTCGACATAAACGGCGCGTAAATTCCGCCGTCCCCGCTTTCAACGCTCCTCATTGCCAGGCTCGAAAGCAGGGCGGATCCGGAATGCGGCAAGATTATTTTCAAACCTTCAAAATTTTTAAAAATTCCGCTTTCAGCCAAATTCATCACGCACTGCGCCAAAAGCATATCCCCCGTCTCCAAAGAAAATTCGCCGCCTTTTACATTGGCAAAAAGATAAACGGGCTTTCCCGCTTCGGAAGCCTTCTTCAAGGCGAAAATAAAATGCTCGGAAGATGCGTCCTTTAAAGAGGAGACAAAAAGCGATATTGCCGCGCACTTATCGCCCGATAAAACTTCGTCCAAATACTTGGAAACACTCAAGCCGCTCGAAATGCGCGCGCAGTACTTTAATTCGTCCCCGCCTTTGCAGAATTTCAGAAGAGCAACATTCTTGGAGATTTCCGCATCCGAACTTTCCGACAATGCCGAAAAATCGCAAATTACGGCAGACTTGAACATCGAAGCGTTTTCGGGAGCGCACAAAGCGTCAAAAATGTCCGCGCCGCTTGCAACGTTTCCCCTCGCCCTCTTTACATTTTCAAGCGTGGCATAAGGTCTGCGCTTCAAGGCGGACGCCGATTGGGGCAAAAGGGCAAACGCCGCAAGCGCCATAATGGTTTTTTTGAAAAAATCACGTCTTGAACTGTTCTCCATAGGCAAATTTTATATGACAGAATTATAGAAGCACGAACATCGGCAAATCAAGGTTTTTTACAATTTGCCCGAAGAAGCTTATTTTTAACAAGAAAGTTTTTTTGTTTGCCAAATTCCGAAAATGGACAATGATAAAACGTTAAATTTACAACATTTTTTACTCTCACATTTACAAACATAAAAATTATGGAAGAAAAAATATTGACAGGGAATGTACTCGTCGCCCAATCAGGCGGCCCGACAGCCGTAATTAACGCAAGCTTGGCAGGCGTTGTGACGGAAGCATTGAACCACGAATGCATCGAAGAAATATACGGCGGCTTAAACGGCGTTGAAGGCATTTTGAAAGAACAGCTCATAGACTTGGCGCAGGAATCGCAACAAAACATACGCGGCTTGCGCCATACCCCGGGCTCCGCGCTCGGCACTTGCCGCTACAAGCTGACGAAAGAAAAGGACTTTGTCCGCCTTATTGAAGTTTGCAAGGCGCACAATATCCGCTACTTCTTCTATATCGGCGGCAACGACTCCCAAGACTCCGCAAACAAAATATCGCGCTGCGCGGAAGAGCAAAATTACGAAATGCGCGTAATCGGCATTCCCAAAACAATCGACAACGACTTGCCGATGACCGACCACTGCCCCGGCTACGGCAGCGTTGTAAAATATCTTTGCACGCAAATCCGCGAACTTGCGGCCGACCATGAAGGCATGGGCAAGCACGACTTGGTTTCAATCGTGGAAGTAATGGGCAGAAACGCGGGTTGGATTGCAGCCGGAACAGCCATCGCAAAGCGCAAGAACCAGATGGACGACCCTCCGCACATCATTTTGCTTCCCGAAGTCGCATTCAATCCCGAAGCTTTCATAAACGAAGTGCAGAATTGCCTGCAAAAGAACAAGTACTGCCTCGTTGTTGCAAGCGAAGGAATTAAGGACTCGAACGGCAATTATGTCGCGGCGGCAGACGGAAAAATCGACAATTTCGGGCATGCGCAACTCGGCGGCGTTGGCGACTATTTGCAAAACCTCGTCCAGACATCGCTTTCAGGCGTAAAAGCGCGCTCCTGCAAATTCGGGCACGCCCAACGCGCAGGCTCGCACTGCTCTTCTTTGACGGACTCAAACGAAGCGTTTATGTGCGGACAGGAAGCCGTAAAGGCGGCTGTCAGCGGCGAAACGGGCGTAATGGTTGCGCTTGTACGCGGCGATACCGACAAATATTCCTGCGAAACAAGCCTCGTTGATTTGAACGAAGTTGCAAACGTCGAAAAGAAGTTCCCCGAAAACTGGATTGGCGAAAACCAAATGTCCATAAGCTACCAGTTCACCCGCTACATTCTGCCTTTGATTCAGGGCGAAGTCCAAGTTCCTTTTGAAAACGGGCTTCCCTCTTATGTAAGGCTTGCAAACAACATGGTGGAACAGCTCCTTCCTCCGTACGAACTCTAATTTTAAATTCTTAAAACTACGCGTCGGAATAAAAAAATTCCGGCGCAATTCATTTGAAAAAAAGATGAAAAGAACACACACTTGCAACGAATTAAGACTGTCAGACGCAGGCAAAGACGTAATGCTCATCGGCTGGGTTGAATCATTGCGCGACCACGGCGGAGTGCAATTTTTGGATTTGAGAGACCGCGAAGGCATAACGCAAATAGTATTCCATCCCGAAAAGAAAGAGCTTTTCGAGCAGGTTCAAAAATTGCGCAGTGAAAGCGTAATCCAAGTCTCGGGCAAAGTCTGCAAAAGGGAAGAAGGCACCGCAAACGCGAATTTGCCGACAGGCGAAATCGAAATCAACGCGGAAAGCATGATTATCCACAATATCTGCGAAGTTTTGCCCTTCCCGCTTGACGAAAATGCCGACAAGGTAAACGAAGACTTGCGCTTGCAATACCGCTTCCTCGATTTGCGCAGGCCACGCAACCTCAACCTTTTGAGAATGCGCCACAAGGCGTCGAAGGCAATCCGCGACTATTTGGATTCGCAAAACTTCACGGAAGTTGAAACTCCCGCCCTCTTTAAAAGCACTCCCGAAGGCGCGCGCGAATTTCTCGTACCGAGCCGCTTAAACCCGGGATGCTTCTACGCCCTCAGCCAGTCTCCGCAGCAGTACAAGCAGATGCTCATGGTCGCGGGCATTGAACGCTACTATCAAATGGCAAGATGCTTCCGCGACGAAGACTTGCGCGCCGACCGCCAGCCCGAATTTACGCAGGTTGACATAGAGCTCAGCTTCGTTGACCGCGAAGACATGTACTCTCTTATCGAAAACATGCTTAAAAAAGTCTGGAAAGACGTTCTTGGAATCGACATCCCGACGCCTTTCCCGCGCATGGGCTATTACGAAGCGATGAACCGCTATGGCGTCGATAAGCCAGATACGCGCTTTGAGCTTGAAATCCAAGACTTTACGGAAACTTTCAAAAGCTCGCAGTTCAAGGTTTTCGCATCTGTCGCAAACTCCGAAGGCGGCGCAATCAAAGCTTTCAACGCAAAAGGCTTGGCAGACTTGACGCAGGGCGAATTGAAAAATCTTGAAGACATCGCAAAGACTCTCGGCGCAAAAGGTCTTGCGTTTATCAAGGCAGAAAACGGAGCATGGAAAAGCCCGATATTGAAATTCCTTTCAGAAAGCGAACAAAGCGAACTAAAATCGAAGCTAAACATTGAAGACGGAGACATTGTTTTCTTTGCCGCGTCAAAATGGGAACAGGCTTGCGCGATTATGGGCAGAATTCGCCTTGAAGCCGCGAAACTTCTGCAAAAGCGCGGCAAGCTGGAAATCCCCACCGATAAGTTCAATTTCCTGTGGGTGATAGAATTTCCGCTCATGCTCTGGGACGAAGAGCAAGGCAGATACGTTTCGGCGCACCACCCGTTCACTTCTCCCGTTCCCGAAGACGTGCCGTTCTTGCTTACAGACCCATTGAAGGTTCGCGGACAGCACTACGACATCGTTTTAAACGGCATAGAATTGGGCGGCGGTTCAATCAGAATCCACCAGCCCGAAGTTCAGGAAATGGTGTTTAAAGATGTGCTTAAAATCCCCGCCGACATCGTTGAGTCGCGCTTTGGATACATGCTAAACGCGTTCAAGTTCGGCGCGCCCCCGCACGGCGGCATCGCGCTCGGCTTTGACAGGCTTGTTGCAATACTCACAAACCGCCCGAGCATTCGCGACATCGTGGCATTCCCGAAGACTCAAAAGGGTCAGGATTTGATGGCGCAGTCGCCGTCGGCTGTCACGGAAAAGCAGTTGAAAGACTTGTTCATCGCAACGAATTTGCCCGAATAAGATTATCTTTAAAAATTCATATTTTTCACAAAACGGCTTGGCGATTTTGCTTAAAGCCGTTTTTTTGCGTTTTGCCTACCTCCGCAATGCCCGTAAAATTGTTTGACATTTCGGTTAATTTTTAAGGTAATGGTAATAGAATTTCTATTTTTTACAATGAATGGGGAACCAACAATTTCCATCTTTCAAAAGCAATATGCCTCCCATTGAAAATTTTACATTTGAAAACCTCTCAAAAACAATAAAATCGGCGGCGGATTGGCTGAACGAACGCCAGGCTCCCGACGGCATGTGGTGCGCCCCGCTCGAAACAAACTGCTGCATGGAAGCCCAATGGCTCATGGCGATGTATTTTATCGACTTCAAAGACCCAAAAACAGAAAAAGTCATAAGGTACATTTTGGATCGCCAGCGCGAAGACGGCTCGTGGGACGTATATTACGCCTCGGAACAGGGAGACATAAACACAACGCTTGAATGCTATTTCGCGCTCCGCCTTTACGGGCATAATCCCGACTCCGAATACATGGCGCGCGCCCGAAAATGGCTTCTGGAAAACAAATGGACAGAGCGCATAAGGGTCTTTACCAAATACTGGCTTGCCCTCTTTGGGCAATGGCCGTGGGCTTGCACTCCCGTGCTTCCTCCGGAAATAATTTTCCTGCCAAGCTGGTGCATATTTAACATTTACGACTTCGCGGCATGGGCGCGCTCCACAATGATGCCCATATCAATTTTAACTGCCCGCCGCCCGATAAAAGAGCTTCCAAAAAATCTCCAACCCGACGAACTTTTCCCCGAAGGAAGGGAAAATACGGATTATCGAATGCCAAACAACAGCGATTTTCCGCTGAGCTGGACAAATTTCTTCATGAAGCTCGACAATATGCTTCATACCTACAACCGCTTTCCGATAAAGCCGCTCAGAGAGCAGGCAATAAAACTCGTCTTGCAATGGCTCTTGGAACACCAAGACGAAGACGGCGCGTGGGGAGGCATTCAACCGCCGTGGATTTACGCCATAATAGTAATGCATGTTGAGGGATTTTCCACCGACCAAATAAACATGTCGAAAGCAATCGACGCCTTCAATTTGCACTGGCAGGTGAAAAGGGGCGAAGGCACGATGCTCCAAGCAAGCGAAAGCCCTGTGTGGGACACAATACTTACGATGATTGCCCTGATGGATTCGGGCTACACTCCCGAAAACTGCCCGCAGCTTTTAAAGGCTCTCGACTACATTTTATCGAAAGAAAACAGGTTTTATGGCGACTGGTCGGTGAAAACGGGCAAAAAGGTTGAAGCTTCGGGCTGGGCTTTCCAAAGGGCGAACAATTTTTATCCCGACATAGACGACACTGCGGAAGTCATAATAACTTTCAAAAAAATCCAAAATCTCATTCCCCGCAACACGGAAATAGCCTGCAAGCTTGAAGCCGCGCTGCGCAGGGCAATCAACTGGATTTTTGCAATGCAGTCGAAAAACGGAGGTTGGGCGGCATTCGACAAAGACAACACGCGCGAGCTTGTCACAAAAATCCCGTTCTGCGATTTCGGCGAAGTTCTCGACCCCCCGAGTTCCGACGTCACAGCGCACGTTGTCGAAGCCCTTTCCATGTGCGGATTTTCACGCTCCCATCCCGCTATGGCGCGCGCCCTCGAATTTATTTACAAGGAGCAGGAAGACGACGGCTCTTGGTTTGGCAGATGGGGCGTAAACTATATTTACGGCACTTGGTCGGTCTTAACCGCGCTCGCGGCAGTCGGGGACACGAAAGACACCCCCGCAGTCAAAAAAGCATTCGCCTACTTGCTCTCGAAGCAAAACGAAGACGGAGGATGGGGCGAAAGCATAGCCTCTTACATGGAGCCGAAATATTCGGGAACGGGCATACCCTCGACTGCCTCCCAAACGGCATGGGCGGTTATGGCGATGTTAGGCTTTGACTATCCCGAATATGAAGACGCCGTAAAGCGCGGCTGCGCATTTTTAATATCGTCGCAAAATGCCGATAATACATGGGACGAACCCTACTATACGGGGACGGGCTTCCCCGGATACGGTTTGGGAGCAAAAATAGATTTGAGAAACGGCAAGGCGTTGCCGCAGGGCAAGGAGCTGGCGCGCGGATTTATGCTGAACTACAACTGGTACAGGCATTATTTCCCCCTCACTGCGCTCGGCAGGGCAAGAGCAAAATATTTCGGAAAAATTTAACAATACATCGCGATGAAAAAAGTTTTGGGAATTGACATTGGCGGAAGCGGCGTAAAAGGCGCGATTGTTGACATAAAGACGGGCAAATTTTTGACGGAGAGACTGCGCGTGCCAACCCCAAAGCCATACAGCCTTGAAGGCCTCTTGGACGCGATAGACGAAATCATCAAAACTTTTAACTGGAACGGCGTCGTGGGATGCGGCTTCCCGGGGGTTGTCCGCCAGCAGATAATTGAGACGGCGTTGAATTTGGGTTCGCCCTTTTACGGCGTAAATCTCGCGGAAGAAATCGGCAGACGCTCCGCCTGCAACGCTTGGGTCATAAACGACGCCGACGCGGCGGGCATAGGTGAAATGCGCTTCGGCGCAGGGAAAAACCAAAACGGCTCCGTCTTGATGCTCACGGTCGGCACGGGCATAGGTTCAGCCCTGTTTACAAACGGCAATCTCGTCCCCAATTTGGAATTTGGCAGCATAAAGATGAAAGACAAGAAATCAGGCAAAATGGTGCTTGCCGAAACGCTATGCTCCGACGCCGCACGCAAAAGGCTCGATTTAAAATGGGAAGTCTGGGCGGAAAGATTTAACAAGTATTTAAACTACATACAAAGCCTCATAAACCCCGACCTTATAATTTTAGGCGGCGGAATTTCGTCCAAGCCCGAAAAATTCTTCGATTATCTCGATGTTAAATGCGATTTGGTTTTGGCGTCTCTTGAAAACCGCGCAGGGATTGCAGGCGCGGCGTTTGAAGCGGGAAAAAGAATTTCATAGTCTCCCCAAAAAAACAAGGCTTCTGCAAGCCTTGTTTTTTTTATGTAAAACTATTCGTAGCGCAAAGCTGTAATCGGGTCTAAACGCGCCGCGCGAAGCGACGGGTAAACTCCCGAAACAATGCCTATTGAAATGCTGAAAAGCATTGCGTACATCATGGAATCAAACGGCACTGCCATTTCTTCCGCGCCCAAAATCTGCTTCAAGGCAAACACGAGAGCAACGCTCAAAATCATTCCGAAAAGCCCCCCCAAGAAGCTTATGACAACCGATTCCGCCAAAAACTGCATGAAGATGTCGGACGACCTTGCGCCAAGTGCCTTTCTCACGCCGATTTCCCTTATGCGCTCGTTTATCACCGCCAACATTACGTTCATAATGCCGATGCCGCCCACAAAAAGCGAGATGAGCGCGACGCCGCCCAAGCCCATTTTCCATTTCATTTCGCGCGCCTTGTATTTTTCAAGCTCCGCCTCGCGGGTCGTAATCGAAAAATCCTGAATGCCGTTATGCATCTGGTTCATCGTATTTTCCACTTGCGAAACCACATCGGAAAGATTGCGGGCATCGCGCACTTTCATGTAAATCGTGTTTACGCCCCTGTCGCCGCGGTAGCGCATTGCAGCCGTCGTAATGGGGATATAAATCAGGCGGTTTTTCCTCGCCAACACATTGCGCCCGCCCACAATTCGCTCGTAGTGCTTCATGACACCCACGATTTGGTAAAGAGAACCTTTCACGCGCACAAACTTGCCTATCGGGTCTTCTCCCGGGGCAAATACAACCCTTGCGTATTCACTGCCTACAACCGCAACCGACGCATAAGAGCGCATGTCAAGCTCGCACAAGTTTCTTCCGCGCTCTATTTCAAGCTGACCTATGTCAACGTTGTCGCCGAATATCGCAAACACGGGCATCCATGTCCTGCCGCGCTTGCCTCGCACGCGCTCATGGCTCACCCAGATTTGGGGGCTTATGTACTCAATCAAAGGCACGGCATACCTAATGGCGTAAGCATCGTCTATCGTAAGCCCCTTTGAAAGAGAAGCAATGTCAGCCTGCTCGTCGGGAACGTCCTGCCTAACGACTTCAATAAGCTCCACACCGCCGCTTTCCTCAAACGCCTGGCGCGAATCTTTCATGAGATTGTCAACAACGCTCATCATCGCAACCAAGGCCGCACACCCCAAAATAATGCCTACCATTGAGAGCATCGAACGGATTTTGTGCGACCATATTTCGCCCAATCCGTTTGAGACGCCGACAAAAAATTCAAAAATGAAATTCATTTTGCAAGCGCCTTTCCCTTTTCGGTCAGCGAATCTTCGATAATCATTCCGTCGCTCATTCTTATGACGCGGTGCGCGCTTTTTGCGACGTCAAGATCGTGCGTAACCATTACGATTGTCTGCCCCTGAGCCACAAGATCGTCAAACAACGCCAAAACTTTTTTAACATTCTTTACGTCAAGCGCGCCCGTGGGCTCGTCTGCAAAAATCACGCGCGGGCGGTTCACCAATGCCCTCGCTATCGCAACCCTCTGGCGTTCCCCGCCCGAAAGCTGGTTTGGAATATGGTTTTGGCGGTGGAGCATTCCAACCCTGTCGAGAGCTTCTCTTGCCATTTCCTCCTGATTCCGAATTTTTTCTCGCGAATAAGAAAAGGGCAGCATCACGTTTTTTAAGACGCTTAGACGCGGCAAGAGATTGAATGTCTGGAAAACAAAGCCTATTCTGTTTGACCTGTACCATGCGCGCTTGTTTGCGGAAATTCTCGAAACGTCCGCGCCGTCAAAAATAATTTCCCCGTCGGTGGGGGTATCCATAAAGCCCAATATGTGCATCAGAGTCGATTTCCCCGACCCCGACGCCCCCAAAATTACGGCGTAGTCATTTTCGCAAATCGTTAAATCCACGCCTTTCAAGGCATGGACATCCTCGTTGCCCAAGCGGTAAATCTTGCGCAACGTCCTTGTCTGCATAATTATGCGGCGGTTTTCCGGCATGTCAATTTTCGAGATTATCCGTTTTTTCCTCTTTCGGGAAGTCTGAAATTGGGTTGGTTGCTACATAATTCTTTTTGGGGTACGAAAGCGCAATAATGTCGCCCTCTTTCAGCCCGCGCTTGATTTCGACATAGCGGATGTCGCTAATGCCGGTTTCAACTCGCTGCCTGCGCCATGAGCCGTCTTCGTTTCTAACAAACACATACTGCCAGGCGGCGTCGGCATAAACGGCGGAAAGCATGACCGCGCAAACGTCGCTCACCCTGCTTACGGGAAATTCAACATTCGCGCTGATACCGGGGCGGACTTTCCCGTCGGACGATTTAAAGCCGACTTTCACGGGGAAAACCCTCGTGTTGTTTTCATTCTTCGCGTAAGGAGATTTTGAAAGGACTTCCCCCGTGTACGTCAAATCCTTCATCGACTCAAAAGAAATGATAGGCTGTTTACCGTTTCCGATTTTTTCGATTTCGATTTCGTTGATCTTGACTTCCGCGTACAAATTTTCAAGAGAGCTTACCTTCATCAAAAGCGTTCCCGAGTTTACAGACCCCGCCCCGACAATGACCTGCCCCAAGGTCAAATCCATATCGGTGACAGTCCCGCTTTGAGGAGCCACGATTGAGGTTTTTGAAAGATTGTCTTTCGCCTTTTCCCATTCGGATTTTTTTACTTCGAGCTGAATTCGCGCCTTGTTCAAAGTGGTTTTCGCGTCGTCATAGTCTTTTGCGATTGCAAAGCCCTTTTTCATAAGCTCTTCCTGACGCACGAAATCGCGCTCCGCCTGCTCAAGCGAAAGCTTTTGCAAATTGTACTCGTTGTTAGCCATTGATTCCTCCGATTGAAGAGAAGTCTTGTCAAGCTCAACAAGAAGGTCGCCCGCCTTAACGATGTACCCGTCCTCAACCAAAATACGCGAGATTTTGCCGTTTATTTCCGAACGGATTTCCGTACTTACGATAGGCTCAACAAAGCCTGTCGCCGTTATTTTTTCGTAAATATCCACGCGCTTAACGGGTTGGGTAGGCGTCGGGTCGAGAGCTTCCCTCGCGCGGATTTCCAAAATGTATTTTCCCAAATAAAAAGTAATTAGCGCGATTGCGCCGACAATCAAAGTTCCCAAAAATATTTTTTTCATATAGTTTACCCCTTAATCTTTTGAAACCGCTTTAGTGGAAGGCGGAAGCTCGTATTCGCCCAAATCGCCCCATGTAAATGAATGGCGCCGCAAAATTGTGCCGTCAAGCCGCGAAAGCTTTGCGCGCGCGAGAATGACGGAATAGACCGCGTCGAGATAGCGGCTTTTGGATTCGTCCAAATCCCTCTGCGCCTGCAAAACGTCGCGAAAAGTGACAAGACCTACGTCATACAAAGCTTTTTGTTGGTCGAAAGACTCCATGTTGAGTGCCAAAGTCCTCGCCGCACTGCGCCGAGTTTCAATGCCCGCCTCCAAATCGCGGTATGCGGAACGCAGGCTTTGCATCAAATCCTGGCGAACGTTCGACAAGTTGACTTGCGACTGCCTCAAATTTATCTGCGACTTTACCTTTCTTGCCCGCTCCTCGCGCAATCCCCACGGAAGCGCGAAATCCACCCCCGCATTCCAAGAGTAGCCCTTGCGCTGTGCGGCGTGTTTGTAAGAATCCAAATAATTGTCGTCCTTGCTCAAAACCGACGCGCCCGCCCGCAGGTTCAAAGTGGGATTTACGTTGTCGTCGGCAACTACGTATTCAAGCCTGCTGCGCTCAATGGCTTCCATTGCTATTTGCATGTCGAGATCGAATTCGAGCGCGCCCGAAACAACGCCCTCGAAATTCGGCATTTCAATATTGTCCTGCGGCAAAACCGCAACCGCGAACATGGGGTTGTTGTCAAATTCAAGTTTCCCGAAAGTCCCCAAAAGCTCGTCGTTGTTCTGCTGTATGAGCTGTTCGGCTGAAATCATTTTTTCCTCCGCCTCCGCGATGTTGGCTTCCGCCTGCAAGACGTCCTGCCGGCGAATAATCCCTACCCCGAACTTTGCCTTGTTCTCTTCAAGAAGCTTCTTTGCAAGCTCCAAATTGCTTCGGCGCAAATCCCTGAAAGCATAAGCCGCCGACAAATTCCAGTAAGCGACTTCCGAATTCAATATCGTATCCAAAATCTTCTTGCGCAGTGCAAGCTCGCTTTCCTTGCGGTGGGAGCGCGCTATTGCAATGGGAGCCAAATTTACCGCAAAACCCGCGCCCTTTAAGACGGGCTGGGTCACGTCAACGCCAATGTTTGCGACATAATACGGATTTAAGGAAGCATCGTGAGAATTAGTCTCCGTCCTTGAAGAACCTGTCCAGACTTTCACGCTTCCTCCCGTTTCCACTTTTTTTTGCAAATTCAAATTGTAATTCAAATAATTGTTGCGCGGAATAATCGCGCCCTCGACATAAGACGAAGAGCGGGAGTCCTTGGAATCCGTGTAAGTAAATGAAAGATTAAGCTGAGGATCAAAAACCGACTCCTCTATTTTTACGTCCTGCGAAGTTTTTTCAGGCTCAAAACGGGTGTAAATCAAATTCAAATTGCCGCGCATTGCCGCATCTATTGCATTTTGCAACGTAAGGGGAGTTTTTTTAAGCTCCTCCGCGCTCGACACATCGGGGTCCACATTTTTAATGTCAATATTTTTTTGAGAAGCCTCTGCGCCGCCCGCCACAACAACTTCTGATTTATCGGGAACTTCCGCATTGACAGCCTGCCCTGCCGACAAAAGAAAAGACGCAGACGCCGCAATAAACATCAACTTTTTAAAAACCCCTATATACATATATCATTTTCGATAAAACCACTTTGACTCTGCCTGCGCAAGCATTTTTGAAAATATTTTTTAAACTTTAAACGATTTTTGAAAAAGAATTACGATATTCTAAAATATTGACTTTTCATCCTGTTTTTGAGATTTTTGTATCGTATATATTTAAGGACAAAATTTATCATGAGCAAAGAAATTGAAGAATCTTGCGAGTTTATGCTCGATTTCACAAAACTAAAAAAAATCGCGAGCTGCCCAGAAGATGTTATTCCCGCAGTGGCGCAAGACGCAGATAGCGGCGAAGTTCTCATCATAGGCTACGTAAACCGCCTCGCGCTCGAAACCGCCCTCAAAGAAAAAATGGCTACGTTTTGGAGCACTTCGCGTAACGAACTTTGGATTAAGGGAAAAACCAGCGGCGATTTTCTGGAAATAGTAAACATACTCGTGAATTGCGAACAAAATTCAATCGTTTACCAAGTCCGCCTGAAAGGCAAGGGTTCCTGCCACACAAAGAATGCCGACGGAACTCCGCGAAAGGGCTGCTACTACCGCAAACTCGTCCAAAAAGACGGCAAACTCGCCTTGGAATTTCTGCCAAGCTACAAATAATTTTTGAATTGCAATTTGATTTGAACAGAATTAAATTGTAATTCACAAAAAAATTAAAAATACACTTCTTATGAAATTTAAAATCAACAAGGAACACTTTTCCATTGGGTTGAAGCAGGTTTCGAACGTAGTCAGCTCAAAGCCGCAAATGCCCGTTTTAAACAACGTCTTGATAAAAGCCGAAAAAGGCAAAGTGCTTTTGACAACCACAAACCTCGACTTGGGCATACGTTGCTCCATAACGGCGGACGTCGAAGAGGAAGGCGACATTACACTTCCCGTAAAGCGTCTTGAAAAAATCGTTGCAAGCACGCCCGAAAAGGAAATCACAATCGAAAGCTCCGACGGACAAACCGCGCGCATACGCTCAGGCAGATACGAAGCCCCGCGTTTCAACGGCTTAAAAAGTGAAGATTTCCCGCCGCTTCCAAGCTTTGTTGACCAGCATACGTTTGAGTTCAGCGCATTGGAGCTTTCCTCCATGCTCCGCTCGGTTTCCTACGCGCAAAGCAACGACGAAAACCGCTACATATTGAATTCTGTATATTTCAACTTTGACGCGGGCAAACTCACGCTTGTGGCAACCGACGGACGCCGCCTCGCGCTCATCTCGCGCGACGTTCCGATGTCAGACGGCGACGAAGGCAGCATAATCCTTCCCGCAAAAACTGTTGCAGAACTCGAAAAGCTCCTGCCGCAAGGCAAGTCGGTCAGAATTTCCTTTAACGAACGCCAAGTAGCTTTCGACATAGCCATTGCCGACGATTCCGAAAGCAAGGGACTTGCGGGTTCAATCTACCTCGTTTCAAAAATCGTTGAAGGCAGCTATCCGAACTACAAACAGGTAATCCCGAAGGAAACCGATCGCCGCATAAAAATCGAACGCGAGCTTATGTCGGAAACTGTCCAGCGCGTTTCAATTATCACAAACGAAAAGCAAAATTCGGTAAAATTGAAGATTGGCGAAAACGCGCTTGAAATTTCGGCTCAAAGCGTTGAGTTCGGCGAATCGCGCGAAGTAATCGACGTTGAATATTCGGGCCCCGAAGTGCAAATAGGATTTAATCCCGAATTTTTGCTAAGCCCTCTTCGCAACCTCACCAAAGACGAAATATTCTTTGAATTCAAAGATGAAATGAGCCCGGGCGTTTTCAAAACTCTCGACAATTTCATATGCGTTGTGATGCCGCTTCGCGTGTAAGCAATTTAAGAAACAAAAAGCACCCGAAAAGGGTGCTTTTTTTGCGCAATCTGACTGCTTTGGGATAAGCCAAAACATTCCCCAAATAATTTGGCGCACAAAGAATGCACGCTACCTAAAATCTATCAATACAGAAGAATGGGGTTTTAACAAAACGCTTTTCAAAAGATTGCCCGTCCAAACTTCGCGAAATTCCGACGCGCCTATTCCCAAGCTTTCCGAAGTCCGCGCAAGCTCAATATCTTCCATAACGGCATCCGTTCTGTTAAATAGCGCAATGTAGCCGCCGACTCCGACGCGCTTTTCAGCCGAAATCGCAAGAACGCCGCCTTCGTTTTTCAATATGCGCACATTCTTCGAGTTTTTATGAAGATTTAATGCACGCCTGTTTATTAGAAGAGAAATCGTAAATTCATCGCAACTTGGCAAGTCTCCGCCGAACATAAGGGGGCTTTTACATATCAGCATTAAATTCATGAGCGTTAACTGTTCGTCCCTCGTTAACCTTGAAGACCTGTCCTTACCAACCTCGGCGCGAATGCCTATCCTGCCGAGCGGAAGCATGTCGCAATCGGGATAACCGCCGCTTGAAATATGACAAACCCGGCGCGAAGCGGCATCCATAAGGCGGTTTACATGTCCCCAGTCGTCCCATAAATCGGGAACAATGCGCCACATGTTCGCATTTGCCTTTACATGTTCTGCGCAATTTGTCGGAGTTTCCCCGGGAGAAACGCTTAAAACGATTTTTCGCCCGCACCTGTCAATAGCATGCCTTATCATTTCAATTTCTTCTGCATGATACGGATTTGCCAGATCGTCGATTTTCAAAAAATCCACGCCCCAAGAAGCATAAAGCGAAATAACGGAATCGTAATACTCCTGCGCTCCCGCCTTTTTAAAATCAATCGTCTTATTATCTTTAAGCCACCAGCAAACAGTTTTGTCGGAAGCGATTTTATCGGCGGTAATTCCGCCTGCGCCTTTTATGGGCGTTTTGTTTTGAACGGCGGCGTTGGGAACGCCCCTCATAACGTGTATGCCGAACTTTAAGCCTTTGGAATGGACATAATCAGCAAGAGGCTTAAAGCCCCTGCCGTTTTTCGCGCTCGGAAATCGGTTTTCGGCAGGCATATATCTGCCACACCCGTCAAGAACAAACTCGGGATCTTTTTGGTTATATCCGCCCGACGACGGATTTTTCACATACCACCTTATGTCAACCACGACATATTCCCAGCCAAAAATTTTCAGATTCTTTGCCATAAAGTCGGCATTTGCCCTGACTTCGCTTTCAACAACGGTAGGTCCGTAGCAATCCCAGCTGTTCCAGCCCATCGGCGGCGTTTTCGCCCAATCCTTGAAATCCGCAAAGGCAGTTGAAAACAAAAATACCCCAAGCAATACATTCCATATCCTCATAAAATAATTTTATGAGCGAAGGTTGGTAAAAGAAAGCTTTTTTTGCCTTTTGAAAAACAAAAATTTGTGCTTTCAAAAACAAATACTGCATAAAGACGCCAAAAAAAAGGACGCCGATTGGCGTCCTTTTTGGCTTGCGAAAATTTGAATTTCGCAATTAAAGAATTATTTTGTGGCTTCGTCCAAGATATCGCCCAAAGAGGTGAGATCTTGATCCTTACGGATTTTGTCGAATGCCGCAACTTCTTCAGCGAGCTTTTCAGCATCGTACTGTGCGGCCTTGATTGAAAGACCGATGCGGCGTTCGTCGCGGTCAATCTTTACAACGCGAGCTTTTACAGTGTCGCCGACTTTCAAGACATCCTTGATTTTTTCAACATGGTCTTCGGAAATCTGGCTGATGTGGACCAAGCCGTCGATGTCGTTTTGAAGTTCAACGAACGCACCGTAGTTGGTAATCTTGGAAACCTTGCCTTCAACGAGATCGCCAATCTTGAAGATTGAATCGATTTCTTCCCACGGGTCAACGGAGAGCTGCTTCATGCCCAAGGAAATGCGCTGATTTTCGGGATCTACAACCAAAACGATTGCGTCAACCAAGTCGCCCTTCTTGAGAACTTCGGACGGATGGTTGATTTTGCGTGTCCAGCTCATATCCGAAACGTGAACCATACCGTCGATGCCTTCTTCAAGCTCGACAAACGCGCCGTAAGTAGTGAGGTTGCGAACCTTGCCGGAAACGTGCGCGCCGACAGGATAGTTGTGGACAGCCATTTCCCACGGATTTTCTTCGAGCTGACGCAAGCCGAGGGAGATTTTCTGTTCTTCCTTTGAAATGTTCAAGACAACGGCTTCAACTTCGTCGCCGACCTTCAATACTTCAGACGGCTTCGAGATGCGCTTTGTCCAAGAGAATTCCGTAATGTGAACCAAGCCTTCCACGCCTTCTTCGAGTTCGATGAACGCGCCGTAGTTTACCAAGTTTACAACCTTGCCGGTTACATGCGCGCCGATGGGGTACTTGCGTTCGATGCCGTCCCACGGATTTTGCATTGTCTGCTTCAAACCCAAAGAAACGCGTTCGCGTTCGGAATCGACTTCGATAATCATTACGTCGATTTCTTCGCCAACCTTCAACATTTCCGACGGATGGGAAATTCTGCCCCAGCTCATGTCGGTTATGTGCAGCAAGCCGTCGAGACCGTCGAGATCGACGAATGCGCCGTAATCTGTAATGTTCTTGACAACACCCTTGCGAATATCGCCCGCCTTGATGTTGGAAAGGAGATTGCGGCGTTTTTCCGCGCGCTGTTCTTCAATGAGTTCGCGGCGGGAAACAACGATATTCTTGCGTTCCAAATTGATTTTAACAACCTTGAAGTCGTATGTCTGACCGACATACTGGTCGAGATTTTTCGGCGGCTGGATGTCGATTTGCGAAGCGGGCAAGAAGGAGTCAACGCCGATTGAAACGATGAGACCGCCCTTTACTTTGCCCTTTACGCGGCCTGCCAAAATTGCGCCTTCGGAGCAGGTTGCGAGGATATTTTCCCAATTCTTCTTCTGCTGCGCCTTGTCGTAAGAGATAACAGGGTTGCCTTCTCTGTCTTCGAGCTTTTCCAGCAAAACTTCAATTTCTTCGCCGATTTGAAGGTCGTTTATGTCTGCGAATTCGTTAACAGGCACTACGCCTTCACTCTTGCCGCCAATGTCAACAACGACTTCGTTCTGGCGGATTTCGATAATTTTGCCCTTGATGATAGAGCCTTGTTTTAGGTCTGCGAAGCTGCTGTTTGCAAGCAACTCTTCCATTATGTTACTCATTTTTTTCCTTAAAAACGTCTTTGGGGCAACGTGCCTTGCGGACGGGTTGAGGTTTATTTTTTAATTGAATGCCGCGGCAACCGCGCCGCAACATTTTTATCTTCGCTTAATTGCGATAAAGATAAAGGTTTGAATATTCCCACAGGATTTTGCGCATTGCAAGAAAAAACTTCCCCAATCAATATATTTTCCGCGATAGACTTTTTAACTATTTTGAGCTTAAAAAAGACTCTTTTTTGGCGATTGTAAACATAAAACAAAGATTTCCCGATTATGACAAAAAAACAAGAAAGGTATTTATGACATTTGTAAAATACTTAAAAACCGCAATAATCTCGCTTTCAATCGCCCTCGGCGTTGCCTCATTGGATGCGAAAGAAACATACACTTCAGATGTATCCGCGCTTCCGCAAGAGGCAATATCGTTTTTAAACAACAACTTTAAAGGCGTAAACATAACGAAAATCAAAATTGAAACAGGCTGGTTCAAAAAGACGACCTACGATGTCGATTTGGGAAACGGCGTTGAAATCGAATTCGACAAAAACGGCAACTGGAAGGAAATCGACAGCAAAGTCGCCAACTTGCCGCTTTCCCTGCTTCCCAAACAACTCGCAGAAGCCGTCAATAAAAAAGTTCCCGACGCAAAAATCGAAAGCATTGAGCGCAAAGGATACGGCTACAAAATCGAGCTTGAAAACGATGTCGAACTTTTGGTTTATGATGATTTGAGAGTGATAAAATCGCAAAAAGATTAAAAACAAAAAAGATTGATTTACAAAAAAAAGCATCGCAAAAACGATGCTTTTTTATTGTCCCGTTCAAAGACTTATTTTTTCCAGTCCATTCCAATGTCAATCCAAACAGACTGGTGGACAAGTGCGCCCGAAGATATGAAATCAACGCCCGTTTGCCCGACTTCTTTAATAGTATCGAGAGTAATCCCGCCGGAAGCTTCCGTCCAAGCCCTGTCGCCTACAATTTTTACGCCCTCTTTCAGTTCCTCCAAAGAGAAATTGTCAAACATCACCACGTCTGCCCCTGCTTCTAAAACGGGGGCTATCTGCGAAATGGAATCGACTTCGACTTCAACCGCATAGCCTTCGTTCATGGCTTTTGCCCTGCGGACGGCGGCGGCAAGATGTGCGCCCGAAACGGCGTCGGAAGAAGCCAAGTGGTTGTCCTTTAACATTACTCTGTCGAAAAGCCCCGTGCGGTGGGTGTACGCTCCGCCGCATGCAACCGCGTATTTTTCGAGCGTTCTGAAACACGGGGTGGTTTTGCGGGTGTCGAGAATTTTTGACGAACTTTCGCCGAGAGCTTCAACGTACTTTGAAGTCAAAGTGGCGACTCCCGAAAGATGCTGCAAGAAATTCAGCATTACCCTCTCAGCCCTAATCATCGTCCGCGCGGGGCCCGAAATTTCCGCGACAGCCTCTCCCTTTTTTACTTTTTCGCCGTCGCAAGCAAGAAGCTTTACGGAACAGCCCCCCTCTCCGTCAAATTTTGAATACACGTCCAGTATTATTTTTATCAGCGGCAATCCGCAAAGAGTCATATCCTTTCTGGCGGCAAGGACTGCGGAGCCTCCGACATTCGGAGTGAGAGTGTCGGTAGTCAAATCGCGCTTGTCTTTCGGCGCGGTTTTAAGCCCTGCGCCGCAAATGTCTTCGGCTCTAGCAAGGCGGACGATTTCAGCCAAATAATTTTCGTCAAGCTCCGCCCATGAGAGGCGGCGCACAAGGTGGTCGATAAATTTTCGGTTTTTCATAACTAATCTTTTATGTAAAATTCTTCACGGCACGCCATCTGCAAATTAAACGTAAGCGGACGCCCTTCTATTCCTGCGCTTTCGCATTTCCAAACTCCGCCCGCGCCTTCTATCAAGGAAAGCCCTGCGGCGATGTCCCAAAGGTTTATGCCGCGTTCATCGTAGCAGTCTGCCCTGCCCGATGCAACCCAAGAGCATGCTATCGCCGCGCTTCCGCACATTCTGACTTTTTTAAATGCCTGCATTCTCTTTACGAAAAGACGCATATTTTCATCAGAATAATCCGTGATGCTCGGGAAACCCGTCATAACGACAGCCTGCTCCATTGTCTTTGCCCATTTTGGCTCGACTTTCACTCCGTTTAAGAACAGCCCGAACTCCCTTCCGCCGCTGAAAAGCTCATTGCGCGTGAAATCGTAAACCGCCCCCACGACAGGCTGCATTCCGCACATAAGCCCGATGCTTACGCACACGCTCGGAATGCCGCGCAAAAAGTTGAAAGTGCCGTCAATCGGGTCAACCACCCAATAAGGCTCCGTTCGGGAAATCAAAGTTGCGTCTCCGCCTTTTTCTTCGCCAACAACTTCAATGCCCGTATCCTTTAAAATGCCGCGGATGAAAATCTCGCTTTCGACGTCCTCTTGAAGCTTTACGTCGTTTGCGGCGTCGCTGTTCACGCGCCTTTCGACAATTTTCGACAGACGTACGCCCGCCTTCAACGCGGCGTCTTCCGCGAATTTCAACATTTTAAAATTATCCATAATGTTTTGAAATAATGAATTTGGCGTCAGGAAATGGCAAGTATTTTAATCGCAGGGGAAAAATGCTTGTTTTTGCCAAAAGAAATCCGATAATTTTTAAAATATAGCTTTCATTTTTAACCCGCCAACACACAAAGACAAGATGCAGCAAAAACAAAACACGTCCGCAGGCGCGCAAACGAAATACCCGTATATAAACAGGGAACTAAGCTGGCTTGCATTCAACAGGAGAGTTCTGAACCTATGCTCAAATCCGAACTTTCCGCTGCTCGAAAGGCTGAGGTTTTTGTCGATAGCAAGCTCGAACCTCGACGAGTTTTTTGAAATACGCGTAGCGGGGCTTATCCAGCAGATAGAATCGGGCGTCATGACGGCGGATTTCGACGGGCTGGGTCCGAGAGAGCTTTTGCGCAGAATACACATCCAGACGCAAACGATGTCCGCCGACAAATACAGGATTTTTTACGATGAAATCCAGCCGCTTCTGCAAAAGGAAAAGATATTCATTCTGTCGATGTCGAAATGCTCGCGTCAGGAGAAGATGTGGCTTGAAAAATATTTCGACGCAAACGTGTATCCCGCGCTAACCCCGATGGCGGTTGACCCCGCGCATCCTTTCCCGTTTTTGAAAAACAAGGGAACTTACGTCATGCTTACCGTTGCAAACGCGCAGATAAAACGCGCCCCCGCGGAAATTGCCATAGTGCACACCCCCCAGATTTTATCGAGAGTGGTCAGAATTCCCACAGAAGATGAAAACGAATACCGCCTCGTGTTTTTAAGCGACCTTGTAAAACACTTTTCGGAAAAGCTCTTCCCGGGATATAAAATCAGAAACCGCGCCCTTTTCAGGCTTACGCGCAATTCAGACCTCTATATCGACGAGGAAGAAACCGAAAATCTTTTAAAGACAATCGAAAACGAATTGCACAGGCAAAAGAAAGGCGCGGCGGTAAGGCTCGAAGTCGAAGACTCAATTTCAGAAAACAACTTGAAGCTTCTCCTCGGCGCGCTCGACTTGGAAATAGACGACGTATATAAAATTTCAAAGACGCCCATAAACATGATAAGGCTCGCTTCCGCCTACGATTTGATAAGCAGGCCCGACTTGAAATTCCCGTCCTACAAGCCCGCACTGCCGCCCGAATTTAAAGACCCGAACGCGATATTCGACGCCTTGAAAGAGGGCGACAGGCTCCTGCATCACCCATACGAAAGCTTCCGCCCCGTCGAAGAATTCATAGCGCGCGCCGCAAACGACGAAAACGTCTTCGCGATAAAGCTTACCCTCTACCGCACAAACAGCGATTCGCGCATTTTAAATTCGCTTAAAGACGCGGCAATGAAAGGCAAGCAGGTAACAGTGCTCGTGGAGCTTAAAGCGCGCGGGGACGAAGAAAAAAACATAAGGTGGGCAAGGGAGCTCGAAGAGATGGGCGTGCACGTCGTGTACGGCATAGTGGGGCTGAAAACACACTGCAAAATCTGCCTTATCGTACGCAAGGAAAATGACGGAATGCGCCTTTACGCGCATATCGGAACGGGCAACTACAACTCGAAAACCGCAAAGGCATACACCGACTTGTCGTATTTTACCGCCGACAAATCCTTGTGCGAAGAAGTCGCGCAAGTTTTCAACACTCTGACGGGCAAAGTCGCAAACCCGCAATTTAAAAAACTGATTGTCGCGCCCTTCAACTTCCATTCAAAATTTTTGGAGCTTGTAAAAAACGAAATCAAAAACGCAAAAGACTGCAAGCCCGCAAGAATTATCGCAAAGACGAATGCGCTGATAGAGCAAAGCGCAATCGACGCCCTCTACGAAGCCTCGCAGGCGGGAGTCAAAATAGACCTCATCGTGCGCGGAATTTGCGGGCTTGTTCCACAGGTTAAGGGGCTTAGCGAAAACATAACGGTAAAGAGCATCGTCGGCATTTACCTTGAACACAGCCGAATTTACTATTTTGAAAACGGCGGAAACCCGCTCCTTTTTGCGGGGTCGGGAGACCTAATGCCGCGCAATATGTTTAGAAGAATCGAGTGCATATTTCCGATAGAAAATCCCGCCATAAAAGGACGCGTAATTGAAGAAATTTTGGGAAGCCTCTTGAAAGACAACATGTATTCGGACTACCTGCACCAAAACGGAGCTTACTACAAGGACGCAAAAATGAAATCCGCCCCTCAATTTTCGGCGCAGGAATTTTTCATGCAAAAAGAAAAGCCGAACATTTAAGTTCGGCTTGTCAAAAAAAAATCCTCGCAAAATCTTATTTTTCGTCAGGTTCAACCCATCGCCCTGAAGCCTTTATGAGGTTAATCAAATGCTCGATTGCCTCTTCCTGAGGGATGTTGATTTCAACGCACTGCTTGTTTTTGTATAGATTGATTTTCCCGGGCGCGCCTCCGACATAGCCAAAGTCGGCGTCGCTCATTTCGCCGGGGCCGTTCACGATACAGCCCATTATACCGATTGTGAGACCTTTAAGGTGCGATGTCCTCGCCTTGATTTTCGCGGCGGTTTCCTGAATGTCGTAAAGGGTTCTGCCGCAACTCGGGCAGGCGATGTACTCCGCCTTGCTTTTTCTTGCGCGCGCCCCCTGCAATATGGCAAGGGCAAGCTCGGCGTTGCGCTTCGGCGATTTTGAAATTTCCAAAGATGCTATGTCGCCAATCCCGTCGGTAAAAAGCGAGCCCAAATAAATGGACGCCTCCGTAAGTTTTGAAGATTCGTCGGCATTGGGCATCAAGCTTTTTGAATCGTCGAATTTAAGCATGACGGGGCAATCCAAATGCAATTTTTTTGCTTTCGCTACAAGCATTCTCGCTTCTCCCACCGAATGCCTTCCGCCTGTCGGAGCAGAGGGAACAAGCACCACAGAGCCTCTCGGCGCATTTCTTATGATACCCGAAAAATCTATGAGTTTGTCGGCTTCAATTTCCGCCGCAACGACCTTGGCATGCTTTAACGCGTCTTCCAAGTCGCAAGGCTCTTGGCACTTCGCAAAGTAAAAATCGCCACACTTATTCGAGCCGTCGAAAGAAAATTCCGCATGCTCATCTTCTCCGCCAAACACCGCGACTGACGGCACGCTGTCAGAGCCGACTTTAATGCCGTTAATTTCGACTTCATCGCACTTGCGACGGGTGTAGGAATAAAAATCCAAGTCTTCGTCAATCTGGGCGACAGCCTTTTGCGCGCGAACCTTGTCGATCAGGCGCGCAAACTCTATCGCGACGGGAACTTCCTCAACGGGATCTTCCGTAAGCGAAACTCTTATGGTATCGCCAATGCCGTCGAACAAAAGCCCGCCAATTCCGATTGCGCTTTTTATGCGGGCGTCCTCGCCGAATCCCGCCTCAGTCACCCCAAGATGCAGGGGATTTGCAAAGCCCTCCTCTTTCATCATCTTGACGGCGAGGCGGTAAGTTTCCGTCATTATACGCGTATTGCTCGCCTTGAAGGAGAATACGAAGTCGTTAAAATCCATGTCCCTGCAAATGCGCGCAAATTCAAAGGCGGCTTCAACCATTCCCAAAGAAGTGTCGCCATAGCGGCTTATTATGCGGTCGGACAGGGAGCCGTGGTTTGTGCCGATGCGCATTGCTCTGCCAAGCTCCTTACACCTTTTGACAAGGGGCGAGAACTTGTCGCGAACTTTTTCAAGCTCTTCGGCGTACTGCGAGTCCGTATATTCCACATGCCCCGAAAGCTTTTTGTCGCTGAAATTGCCCGGGTTTACGCGGATTTTCTCGACATGCTCAACTGCTTCCATTGCGGTTGCGGGAAGAAAATGTATGTCCGCAACAAGTGGATTTTGAAAACCCGCCGCCTTAAATTCCTTTGATATGAATTTGAGGGCTTTTGCCGCCTCCAAATTTTGCGCGGTCAGCCTTATTATTTCGCAGCCCGCCTCGGCAAGCTGAATGCATTGTTTTACGGAAGAGGCGACATCAATGGTTTTGGTGTTCGTCATCGACTGTATGCGTATGGGATTGCCGCCGCCGATGCCGACGCCGCCTACCATAACCTCGCGCGTCTGAAACCTGACGCAGTTAAATCTGGATGTGCAATAATTTTCCATAATTTTGTTATTCTTTGAAATTTACATCGTTTACATAATATGCGCGGTATAGGCTTTCCAACGCTTCTTCGGAATTGTCGCCGCTCCAGCGCATTATGTCAAAGTAGAAAACATAAAACATTAAAAAAACGAATATAAGCATGAATATGCCCTGCAAGCCCGCCACTATCCCTTCGGGGATTTTTCTGCGCATAAGCTTTGCTATGGTTGCAAACAGCATATGCCCGCCGTCCAAAACGGGAATGGGAAGAAGGTTTAATATCGCCAGATTTATGTTTACCAAAACTGCGAATGAAAGCACAAGCATCATGTCTATAAGCGAAAACTTGTACATGACCCTGCCTATGCCCACGGGACCTGAAAGATGCTTTAAGCCTATGTCACTCGAAGGGCTTGCAAGGCTCTTTAACGCGCCCCAAGTGCGCACAATGTTTTCCTTGAACTGCTCGGCGATGTTCGGATGCAAAACCGCGCGCTCCTCTTTTATCTCGTAGCCCATAAGCATTTTGTAGCCCGCAGGTTCGATTTCTGAAGAAATTACGGGAGGCAGGGTTATTTCGCGCATGTTCGAACCGTCTGGGTTTGAAAGAAGCATTTTTGAATAGACGTTTGAAGATGCGCTTATGCGCTCGCGCAAAACCGACAAGTTTTGAATTTCCGCGCCGTTAAACTGCAAGAGGATGTCGCCTGGCTTTGCGTTTTCCAAAAAATCAAGGTTTCTGTTCACCCAAAAAACCGCGATGGAGCCGCTTGCGTAAACGTCCAAATTTTTCGACTTGTCAGAAGAAAGCGACAAAAAGTCAACCGCCTTTTTCCCGCCTGAGGCAAACAAACTGCATAGCGGTTTTGTGACAAAAACTTTCTTGGGCGCGATTTTCAAATTTTTAATTTCACCGCCTCTTGAAACTTCAACAGGCACTTCCTTTTCCGACTTCCTTAAAAGCGCGCCTACATGGCTGTTCGAGTAAACTTTTACGCCCGCAACCTTGCTTACGACGTCTCCCGCCAGAATGCCCGCTTTTTCCGCAGGAGAACCTTTCATAACTGCCGCAACTTTCATTGAAGTTACAGGGTAAATGCCAATCATTCGTATTTCATCGCCCGTTTTTGAATTGGTCTTTACAAGGACGGGGTTTACTTTGACGCTGAACACCTCTGAGCCGCGCTCTATTTTAAGATTAACCTCAGGTTTGCCGTCTTCCGACCTGCCCGTGCCCATTGCGACAAGTTCGGCTATGTTTGAAAAATTTTCGGGCTTTACGGAATCGACTTCCAAAATTTTGTCACCCTCGCGAATGCCCGCCAAATAGGCGGGGCTTTTCAAAGTCTCGTTGTCGGAAACAATTTCTTCGGGGACAAAGCCGACTTGAGTCGAATTTAAAGATACGGAAGCGGGAATGCCGACAATCCAAATAATTGCAGCCAGGACCAGCGCAAACAGCAAATTGAAAAATGCGCCCGCCGCAGAAACTGCCATTTTGTCGAAATAAGAAATTTCAGGAAGAGTTCTTGCAAGCCGCTCTTCTTCGCTCATTCCGTCCGCGCCTTTTTCGCCGCCGCCTTCAAGCCTGCCCATGTCGGCAAGCTGCGGAAGCGCGACATACCCGCCGAACGGCAAAAGGGATATTCGGTATTCGCAGCCGTCCTTTCCCTTCCAAGCGCAAATTTTGGGCCCGAAACCTATCGAAAATTTCAAAACTTTCAAGCCCCTCCATTTCGCCGCAAGAAAATGCCCGAGTTCATGCACAAAAATAGAACCGCCGAAAAACACAACCATTACGGCGATGCCGAACGCGCTTTCAAAAATCGAGGAAAAATCAGGCATTGCAACGCCTTCCAAGCTCTCTTGCTATTTCTTCCGACTTCACCCTCGCTAATGCGTCGCGCTCCAAAAGCTCTTCAATGGAATTTACGTCTTTTGAGTCTATCTTTTCAAGCGCGGAACCGACAACCTTGGGAATATCAAGCCATGAAATCTTCCCCTTTATGAAGTTTGCGACCGCGACTTCGTTTGAAGCGTTGAATATGGCGGTTGCCGTACCGCCCGTTTTCAGAGCGTCAAAGGCATGCTTTAAGCACGGGAAGCGCGTTGTGTCGGGCGGCGCAAAGTCGAGGCTTAGGCATTTGGTAAAATCCACGGACGGCAAAATCGGATTTCCCCTTTCCGGCACAAGCAGGCTGTGCTCTATGGGGAATGTCATTGAAGGCGGCGCAAGATGCGCCAATATCGACCCGTCCTTAAAGCGAACCATCGAATGGACTATGCTCTGGCGGTGCACGACAACTTCAATCTGCTCGGGGCTTACGTCAAACAGCCACTTTGCCTCAATCACTTCAAGCCCCTTGTTTGCGAGGGTGGAAGAGTCTATCGTAACCTTTACGCCCATATTCCAGTTGGGGTGTTTCATCGCGTCTTCTGGGCGAATTTTTTGCATTTGCTCAAAAGTATAGTCGCGGAACATTCCGCCGGACGCCGTTATTATGAGGTTTGCGATATCCTCTTTTCTCTCGCCCTGAATGCACTGGAAAACAGCATTGTGCTCGCTGTCAAGAGGCAGCATTTTCACGCCCATGCGCTTCGCTTCCGCCATCATGAATTTGCCCGACATAACCAAGATTTCCTTGTTTGCAAGGGCAATGTCTTTCTTGCATTTTATGGCGGAAAGAGTGGGGATTAAGGCGTCCGTTCCAACGACTGCCGCAACAAGAGTGTCAAAGCCGTCCATCGTTGAAATTTCTTTAAGACCCTCCGCACCCCTGTAAAGAGTTGCGCCGTCAAACGCGTCTTTACCTTCGTCAAACGCGGCTTCGTCGGAAATGGCAACGTGCTTTACGTTGAATTCCCTTGCAATGTCCGCAAGCTTTTTCCAATTTCTGTTTGCGGCTATGCCCACAAGCTCAAGCCTGTCGGGATTTGCGCGGAGCACTTTCAAAGTGCTGTCGCCAATCGAGCCTGTTGCACCCAATAAAACTATTTTTCTCTTCATACCAAAAAAATCAAAAAAACTGCCCTGCGGAAATTATAATAAGATAAATGCCATTACGGGCGTGGTTAAAATCAAAGAGTCCGCCAAGTCGAGCGCGCCCCCTATGCCCGGAAGCGTGGAGCCCGAATCTTTCACCCCGGCCTTGCGCTTCAATGCCGACTCCACAAGGTCGGAAAGAAGCGCGACAAATGCAATAAAGGCGCACAACGCGCCGATAATCCAAACAGGAGTTCCATTAAAACTCTCCTTTAACAAATAATGCGCCATCGCCATACCGCCCGCGCATGACAAAAATACACTGCCCATCAACCCCTCGTAAGATTTTTTTGGCGATATTGAAGGAGCGATTTTATTGGTGCCGAACCGACTTCCGAACAGATAGCCGCCAATGTCGGAAAGCTTTATGACAAGTATCGCCCAAACAGCTATTTTTACGTCAAAGAACGCGATTTTAACAAAACAGCTCAACATATAGCCTAACGCCATGACTGTCAAAAATTCAGGAACAAGCGTTTTTATCGGATAGTCGTCGTAAGGAGATTTTAACGCCGCAACCGCAAAGAAGCCAAATAAAATTGCAGGAGACAGCACGCAAAACAAAGACATGTTTAAAATGGCAGGCAAATGGGAATTTAATCCCGACTCCTGCAAAATTTTTTCGATAAATATTATGGCAATCAAAGAGCCGACAACCCAAAAGCGCGGAGCAAGCCCGCACTTCTTTTCGATTTGGCACGCCTCGTAAGAGGCGAGAAACGCCAATGCCAAAATCAAAGCGGAAAAACCGAATGCCTTGCCGAAATAAATCGAGCAAGACAAAATTAAAAGAAGAAATATTGAACTTAGCGTGCGTTTAATCATTTGTTTTTAATTGTTCTGTTGTGAAACCGTAGCGGCGTTCGCGCTTTGCGTATTCGCATAAAGCCTTTTCAAGCTGACTTGCGTTGAAATCGGGCCAATATACATTTGTAAAATAAAGCTCCGAATATGCCGACTGCAACAAAAGATAGTTGCTAAGACGCATTTCGCCCGAAGTCCTTATAATCAAATCGGGGTCGGGCATTTTGGCGGTATCCAAATTTTCGGCAATATCCTTCCAGCAAACCTTACCTTTTTTTTCGATTTTGTTGACGGCTCTTACGAGTTCGTCGCGCGAGCCGTAATTCAAGGCAAGCACCAAATTCGATTTTGTGAAGTTTTCCGTCTGCTTTTTCAGCGAATTTAAGGCGTCTTGGCAATCTTTCGGAAGGGCTGATATGTCGCCTATTGTCAAAAACCTGACTTCTTTTTCAATGAAAAGCTTGCCGTATTTTTTTAAAGACGCCAAAAGAAGCTTCATGAGCGCCTTGACTTCAAGCTTGGGTCTGTTCCAGTTTTCGGAAGAAAAAGCGTAAAGAGTGAGATACTCAATGCCGCTTTTTACCGACTCTTCAACAACTTCCAAAACTCTCTTTGCCCCCTCTTTATGCCCCGAAACCCTCGACAGACCTCTTTCTTTTGCCCATCTGCCGTTTCCGTCCATAATAATCGCCACATGCCTCGGAATTGAGCCACACCTTGCAATTTTTTTGGGAGTTTCTGTTTTTCTTCTTATCATAAAATATAAAACGACCTTTAAATTAACATCATGTTTAAGATTTTTGCAAATAATTTTTACCGCAAAGAAAATGGTTGATTTCAGGGCTTAAAATCAAAATTATAAAGATTATGAAAAAATTTGCATGCGCCTTGATTGCGGCACTCGCGCTTTTTGAAGCTTATCCGAAAGTGTCTTTCTTTGCCGACCCCGCCCAATACGGCATAACACCGATAGATTCAGACGACCCTTTTTACGTCAACCCCGTCGCCATTACGGGACTTTCCGAAAAACCGCTTACGCAGCTTTTGGGAATAGACGTTGAACACTGCACAAGCTTAAACGTGGAATACGCCTCCAATATGGTGTCCGACGGAATGAGGACTTCAAACAACACGTTCGCGTTGTCGCTGTTAGACAGGGGCGAGCTGTTTGGCGGAGACGGCTACACGGAGCTTGACGCATATTTGCCGACCGATTCGCAATTTGCAAGAATGTACCGATTTTTGGGCGGATGGAAGTACAATCTCACAAAAGACCTTCACGTCGATCTTGGCGGAACTTTGGTTTACGCGTCAAAGAGAATTTCGGGAGCGGGAATTACGGGGGCGGGAACGCACTTTACCGGGGACATTTACGCGGGGCTTATTTTTGAGTCGCTTTTAAACCCATTCGCCTACTACTGCTACAACTTCGACTACGACTCAAACAAGATAACAATAGGCGTAAATCCGAAATTCAACCTCTCGAACATAACAAACATCGAAAATCTCTCGCTTGAAATAGAAGCTTACTGCGGATATGTGAAAGCCAACCGCTGGACTGCCGACGACAGGATTGACGGCGCACTTCCGCACAACAATTATTTTTATGTACAGACTGAAGCGCAGCTCGTTTATGTTCTGGCAAGCCGCTGGCGTTTTACGATTGGCGGAGGCTATGCCCATAACGACGGTGCGCGCGACATAAAAAACCTTTCAAACAGCCCGAACAACCTGCTTTGGATAAACACTTCTATCGGCTTCATATTCTAAAAGACAATGAAAAACACACTTCGCTTTATTTTGGCAATTTCAACTGCGTTTTTTGCATGCGCCTGCTCGTCGCCATCGCTTGAAAACAACGCGCGCAAAGACTGGTCATTCTTTGACGACGCAAGCGGAGACACTCTCGGCTACGACCGCAACTCAAACGTAAAAATCTCCTATGTGCGCACCCGTTACATAAGCGACATGGAAACGCGCTCAATCGGCGAAGCCCTCACGGGAGACGAATACACGCACGGCTACCTTACCCTGCGCTCCGACCCCGACTCGCGCGAAGGAATGTATTTTTTCATCATGACGGAACTCGGAGTTTCAAAAATTTCGGACGGCACCATGATAGAAGTCTATGTCGATTCAAACCAAACGCCGAAGGTCCGCGAATTTAAATTCGTCGTTCCAGAAACGCATTCGCTTCTAAGAGAAATAAAAATCGGCATTACGGGAAATGACTGGAAAGGCAAAAACGAAAAGCCGAACGCCTATAAAATCGCCATAAAAACGCCTGCTGGGAAGACCATCGCAGAATACAAATCCTGGCTTTGGAGCTTGGGTGAAAAATGAATTTTTCGGTACCCTTTGAAATAGAGAACTCCCCGTTTTTCCTGCCGTCCGATTTCAAGGAAACGCTCGACGGCGGGCAGTCTTTCAGGTGGAGGGAAGTCGGCGAAAACGCATTTGAGGGAGTTTTTGAAGACATCGCGGCAAGGCTTCTCTTAAACGGACGCGGCAAAGTTTGCGCCCAAGTCCCCGAAGGGTTCGACCAAGAAAAATGCGCAAAAAAAATAGCGGATTTTTTGGACGCCGAGCGAGACTATGCAAAAATCACAAAAAACCACAAGGACGAGAGGGTCGTGAAAGCCGCCAAGAGATTTCCGACCCTTCGCATTCTGCGCCAGACGCCGCAGGAAGCGATAATCTGCTTCATCTGCTCTTCAAGCAAGCGCATAGTCCAAATAAAACAATGCGTAAGCCTGCTTTCCGAAAAACTGGGAGACGAAATCGCCCCGAATTTCCACGCCCTGCCAAACTTTGAAAAAATCGCCGACGCGCCCATTGAAATTTTAAGAGACTGCAAGCTGGGCTTCCGCGCGGACTACTTAAAGCGCACTGCTCAAAAAATAGTTTCAGACAAATTCAACCCCGAAAGCCTGCGCGAAATGCCATACCAAGAAGCAAAGAAATACCTTCTCTCCCTTTCGGGAGTGGGGGAAAAAGTTGCGGACTGCATTCTGCTTTTCGGGGCGGCAAAATTCGAGGCATTCCCCGTTGACACATGGATTTCCAAAAGCATGGCGGCTCTATACGACTTGAAAACACCCAAGGACGCGCGCGCATTCGCCTCAAAACAGTTTGGCGCAAACGCGGGCTACATACAGCAGCTTTTGTTTGCCGACATACGGTCTAATCCTTAAAATGCTTGGGATACCTCGCTTTAAGTTCCTTTTTTATGCCAAGCCACGAAGTCTTCCAAAACTCTTCCAAATTTTGAGTGATTTGGACGGGTCTGCCGTTCGGCGCAAGAATTTCAAAAGTGGCAGGCATTTTTCCGTCTAAAATTTTTATTTTTCGCCCGTCAAAATCGTAAAGCTCGGAAAATTTCGCGGATACAACCGCCCTTTTCAAAGGCAGCTCGTAGCGGATTTTTACAGGCTTTCTGCGAAGCGGCAAATTTGCAAATTCGGGCGCAAGATAGTCGAGCATTGCCGCTTGTTCGAAAGACAGCCAGTCTTTCAAAAACGGAAGGACATCGGCGTTTCGAATTTCCGAATAGGAATTTTTTGCAAGGCACATCTGCTCAAAAATCATACGCTTTGCCTCTTCGTCTATCTTTGCAATTCCGCTTTCGGGGCATAGTTCCGACACGAAATTAACCCTGTCTATAAAATTTTCCTCAGCCTCCGACCAGTTTTTCAAAACGAGCTTCCCCTCCAAAATCATGTCGCAGAAAATCTTTGCGCAAACATCGGGCGAACTCGGCGCGCCGCTTGATTTTTCCAAAACCATGTCCCTGAACTTCACGAGTTTTAGCGCGGCAACCCTCTTTGAATTTTCGTCGAAAGAAACGCTTTCCACCTCTGAAAAATCGTTCGGGAAAAGCTCTGCAATCCATTCTTTTTTTAGCGGTACAATGCCTGACGCCATAATGGAAACGCGCCCGCCTACATTTTGCTCGGCAAGTTCCAAAGCCGCAAATATTTTAGAAGCGTACTTTTTCGACGAACGCCTTACCTCGCCTCTACGCCCCCCCGAAATGGCGCAAGCCAAAGTGCCCTCGTTTAAGCGCGCGCACACCCTGTCCGAAAACGCGCTTAAAACGGATTTCGCAAGCTCCACATTCAAGTCTCCCGAAGCCAGGCTTTTTTCCTCGCCTTTCAGCAAGTTGAAAAAGTCCCGCGACACTTCAAAAACCCTGCGGGCGTTCGCCGCGTGAATTCCGTAAGTTTTGCAAAAAGTTTCGTCGAAGTTTCTGCTCCGCGCAAGACGACAGATTTCGGAAATCTCGCCAAGCTCCGACGCGCATTCGCCAAGCATTTCGTAAAGCTCAAATTCGCTCCGTTCATTAACAGCGTCCATTTTAACGCGCCCGACATCCATAACCGCGGCAAACATTGCGGCGTCTTTCAAAACGCCCCTGCTGGCCGCTTCAATCAGCATTCTCCCGTAGCGAACCTCTGTCGGCAAGCGCGAAATTTTGACGCCAAGAGGCGTTGCATTAAAAAATTCATCGACTGCGCCAAGCTCCTTTAAAATTTCAAGAGCAGCAGCCATCTTTTCTTCGCTTGGAGCGTCCAAAAGAGGCAGAGCCGAAATTTCCAAACCCGCGACTTTAAGCCATAGCAAAATCTGGCTCAAATCAAGGCGGAGAATTTCAGGCAAAAGATACGGGGAGAAATCGGACTCTTCGTTTTTTCGCCAAAGCCTGACCGCGATGCCCGCAGAAGTTCTGCCCGCCCTTCCCGCGCGCTGAACCGCGCTCGCGTGAGAAATTCTTTCCACATACAAAGTGTTGACACCTCTTGAAAAGTCGTACCTCGCGACTCTTGCAAAACCCGAATCTATCACGAATTTAACGCCGTCTATCGTAAGCGAAGTTTCGGCTATGTTGGTTGCGACAACAACCTTGCGCCTTTCCGATTTTGCCACAGCCCTGTCCTGCATGGCTCCGCTCAAAGAGCCGTGCAGAGGCAAAACTTCCATTCCGCGCGACGACGGCATTTTTAAAATTGCGGAAATTGTGCGCGAAATTTCATAAGAGCCGGGCATAAATATCAAAAAATCTCCCGACGGATTTTCCCTTGCGAGCCTTTCAAATTCAAGCGCCGCCCTGTCCCATATTTTTTCGGTCTGCCCCCTGAGCGGCGCATACTCGATGTCAACGGGATATAACCTGCTTTCGCATTCAAGGCTGACCGCGCCGCCGCCAAGAAATTTCAAAATTTCATCTGCATCAAACGAAGCCGAACACACAAAAACCGCCAAGTCTTTCCGCCTTGACAAAACCGACTTTAAGACAAGGGCAAAAGAAATGTCGCTAAACAAATTGCGCTCGTGGAACTCGTCGAAAACAACCGCGCCCACACCCTTCAAATCAGGGTCGGACAAAACCATTCTGGCAAGCACGCCTTCAGTCACGAAAACGATTTTGGTTTCGGGCGAATAATTTTTTTCCATCCTGATGTGCCAGCCTGCAAACCCGCCCGCAGAAGAACCTGCGGATTTTGCGACATACTTTGCAAGAAGCCTCGCCGCAACCCTGCGCGGCTGCAAAACCAAAATCCTGCCTTCTATTTTTTCGGCAAGCATCATAGGCAGGCGAGTGGATTTGCCCGACCCCGTCGGGGCGCGAACGACAAATTTTCTTGCGCCGCCTTCAAGAGCGCAAAAGAGTTTGTCTTTAATTTTTTCTATTGGCAAATCCATAACTTGCAAAACAAAGAGCGCGAAAAACGCGCCCCCGAAAAATCGAATTTAAAATCGCGCAAACCTATTTCAATGTTTCAATGTCAAGCTTTGAAAGCATTTCTTTCGTGATTTTGCGGGCTTCATCCGTTGAAGACGCCCTTGCAAGCAAAACCGCCATTCTGCGATGCCCCTTAACCTCGGGCTTCCCGAATATGCGCATGTCGGTCTTGGGAAGAGCCAAAACTTCTTCAAGGTTGCCGAAAACAACCTCATTGCAATCCCCTTCGACAACAACCGCCCTGCTCGCCGAAGCCCCGAAATGCTCGATTTCAGGAATGGGCAAACCCAAAATCGCGCGGGCATGCAGGGCAAACTGCGACAGGTTTTGAGAAATCATCGTGACCATCCCCGTGTCGTGCGGGCGCGGAGAAACTTCGCTAAAAATCACCTCGTCGTTTTTTATGAAAAGCTCAACACCGAAAATGCCGAATCCGCCAAGCGCGTCCGTAATTTTCTTTGCATACTCCTGTGCGCGGGAGACGGCTTTTTCAGACATCGCCGCAGGCTGCCAGCTGACGCGGTAGTCTCCGCTTTCCTGCCTGTGCCCGACGGGCTTGCAAAAAGAAGTTCCGCCGATATGGCGCACGGTAAGCATTGTTATTTCATAGTCGAAGTCAATAAAACCCTCGACGATAACCTTTCCTGCTCCGGAACGGCCTCCGCTTTGCGAATAGTCCCAAGCCTTTTTAATGTCGGCTGCGGTTTTCACAACGCTCTGCCCGTGCCCCGAAGAACTCATTATGGGCTTTACGACGCACGGAAGACCTATCTTTTTTACGGCTTCCTCAAATTCTTTTTCAGTGCTTGCAAAAACGTACGGGGAAGTCCTCATGCCCAACTTTTCCGCGGCGAGAGTTCGTATGTTTTCCCTGTTCATCGTAAAATTTACAGCCTTGGCGGTCGGCACGACGTTAAAGCCCTTTTCTTCAAGCTCGATTAGCTTTTGAGTCGCGATGGCTTCGACTTCGGGTATTATAATGTCGGGCATTTCCTTGCGGATTACGCCTTCAAGGGCGTCTGCGTCAAGCATTGATATTACATGGGAGCGGTCGGCTATCTGCATCGCGGGGGCGTTTGCGTACTTGTCCACTGCGACAACTTCAACACCGTAGCGTTTCAACTCTATTGCGACTTCTCTACCAAGTTCGCCACTGCCCAAAAGCATGGCCTTCTTCGCGCTTTTTTTGAATACCGTTCCTATTTTTACCATAAGAAAACCCTTATTTTTATCGCAATAATCAAAACGCCTTCATTCGGCAAAGTCAAACATTAAGGAATTTATCGTTAGCATTTAAAAGAAGTTTCCGATTAGTAAAAAAACAATTCAAAAAAAAGGCAAAAAAATGAAATCAGACAAATTCATAGGCTTGATTCTCGCACTGGCGGGATTATTCTGTATCGCATTCCCAATCGCAACCTCAATATCCGTTGAAATAATCGTTGGCGCATGCTTCTTCGTTGGGGCAATATTTACGCTGTTTCAGTCTCCGCGGCAAAAAGGGGGATGGGACAAGGCGATATATCTGGCAATCGCGGTATTGTACGCAATCGGCGGCTTTATAATGCTCGCCTACCCCGTGCAGGGAACATTTATGCTTACAATGGTAATCGGCGCAATATTTTTGACGCAGGGAATTTTCACCCTCTTCTACTGGGCGGCAAAGAAAAAACGCCACGCAAACACATCGATGACCCTGCTAAACGGCATAGTAAACATCCTGCTTGGCGCGATAATCCTGCTAAACATAAACGCGGGGCTTGGATTTATCGGACTGCTTGTGGGTATCAACCTGCTCTTTACGGGCATAACAATACTAATGCAGCCGAGCCTTCCCAAAGAAGAAATCTGAAAAACGCCGTTAAAAACAAAAAAATCGGGGAAAGCATACCCCGATTTTTTTGCGCCCGAAAAAAAGCAATCAAAACGCTTGACAAAACAAAGAAATATGATTGTTCTATTTCTTTTATTTAATGGTGGATGTAGCTCAGTTGGTTAGAGCATCGGATTGTGGTTCCGAGGGTCACGGGTTCGAGTCCCGTTATCCACCCCATAAAACCAATAAACGCAAAACTGACGCAACCTAAAAGCAACAGTTTTGCGTTTTTTTTGCGCCCTGACATTTTTATGCAGTATTAAAAGGTTTATTTTGAATAAAATTTGAATATCATTCCTTCCATTGCTGATGCATAGAAAAAACAAGGCGTAAAAAACATTAAAAGCAAAAACAACTTTTTCATAAAGCTCCTCCCAAAAAAATATTTTATATTTTTATATGATTTTATGGAAAAACTGTTCGGCGTAAAGGTAAAAGTTGCTTATAAAGAAAGATTCTTCAAACAAGCAAAAGAATCATGCCTAAATACTTGCGAATGCAAATGAGAATACAAATGGGCAAAAAATCTATCTATTACGAAAGCGTTAACTGTAAAGTATGTGATGTTTTATAGGTGTGAACTTTGGGACGTAAAACAAAAAATAAACAGAAAACCAAACCCTGATTAAAAAAATATATTTGATACGCCGTGTTGGAATGGAGACGGATTTTCGTTAAGTTGCTTGATAGGTTGCGAGTGTGTAAAACAAACCCTAACTAAAATTCAGCTATTTGATACGCGAAATTGGAATGGGTACGGGATTGCGCCAAGCTGTTTGATAGGTGGGAACTTTGGGTACGTAAAAAAAACGGAAGAAATGCCCGATGAGTACATCCCAAAAAGTTTTCTTCAAAAACATTTTTGGAAACCCTGTCTGTTGTGTTTTGCGAACACGCAAGTTGCGAAGCAAGTTTGTGGGTAGCATAATTTGCGAAGCAAATTACCCCGAAGGGGCGAGAACAGCGCGGATTAGCGAAGCCAACCAAGCGAGCGAGTGCAATGGAGTGCTGACCACGTTTTAAGTGGGTAGCTTTGCCGAAAGATAAAGAGCCGAGCGTAGCGAGTGCCGAGACTTGCGAAGCAAGCGAGTACAAATGGGTAAAAAATCTATCTACTATGGAAGCGTTAGCTCTTTATCTTTCAGATGTTTGATAGGTGGGAACTTTGGGTACGTAAAAAAACGGAAGAAACGCGCGATGAGTACATCCCAAAAAGTTTTCTTCAAAAACATTTTTGGGAACCCTGTCTGTTGAGCTTTTACGAGCGTCGGCGAACTTACGTCCGCAAGTCGAAGTAAAAGCCAACATGGAGCGCGAGGGCGGAAAAAATCCTTTTAAGGAAGCGTAGCTGTAGAATTCCAAAAAGATTTTATCTTTTTTCCGCCCGTTTTATTCCGTTTTTTTAGAAGAGGACTTGCAAAGACGCCCTAAACGCATTCGACATCGCGCGCGACGCCAAAGGCGTTTGGTTTTCCGTATTGCCGACCGCACCGCGATATTCGCCCCATTCATAGCCGAACGAAACCTTAACCGCGGGAATGACGTACCAGTTTACCCCCAGATAAAAAGTCTGAGCCTTGTTGTACAAGTTGTAAACGT
This sequence comes from Intestinicryptomonas porci, assembly GCF_033971905.1. Classification (NCBI taxonomy): domain Bacteria; kingdom Pseudomonadati; phylum Verrucomicrobiota; class Opitutia; order Opitutales; family Intestinicryptomonadaceae; genus Intestinicryptomonas; species Intestinicryptomonas porci. The sequence goes on along the minus strand of NZ_JALBUT010000002.1, from coordinate 20,408 downwards.
CCCCGGGAGTGGAAAAACCGCCCATTGTGACGGGATTGAAGCCCATTGAATCTGTCGAAAGCCAGGAAGCGCGGAATATCGGCTCTATCTTTCCGATTTCGTCCATATCGAATTTATAAGACAAAATGAAATTTATGCCCTGAGGGAAGGCGTCTTTGTTTGAAGCGTATTTGCCGTCTTCGACCCCTTGTATGAAATATTCGGCAATAAGAGTGAAGTCGTTATATCTAATCGTGAAGTAAGGATTTACGCCCCAAACTTTGTTTTTGTCGTCCCCGTTTTTCACAAAGCCGCCGTTGGCGTATCCGAAGTTTAAGCCCGCGTCCCAATACATCGGCTTATCCCCCAAAAATCCTTCTTCGTGATACGCCAAATTTGCATAGAAAGACAAATCGTTGTTGCCTTCGTAATTCGCCTTGTACGCGCTGCTGCCCTCATACGAATTGCCGCCGACAACAGAAACGCCATAGCTTAAACCCTTTACCTGCACAATGTCTCCGCTCCAAAACAATCCGATTGCGCGGGAGCCGAAATTCTTCATAACGTCATCGCTGTAAGCATTGGGGCGCGTGAAAAACCATGTCGCGACAGAGCGTTCGATGGTGAGCAAATCGAAGTCGTCCATATTCTGCTCATAGCCCATGTTGACTTTTTTCATGCCGACATCAAACCTGCCGGGCAAAAATTCCCAGTCGAACTGCTTGGAGATGACAACCTTGTCCAAATAGTTGCGCTTGACGCCCTCGGAGCCGAAGTCTGCAATTACGTCAATCAGCCATCCGCCGATGATTTCCGCGCTCAAGCCAACTTTGACGTACCGAAGCTCAAAACCGTTCGTGTCTGCGGCGCCATTTAGGTTATTCGGGCTTTTCACGGAATTTTTGCCCCATGAATACCATGCCTGCACTCCGCCGCCGATAGTCAAAATTTTCGTATTCACGCTCGAAGGAGTCACAACCACGCTGTCCTTTATGAGCCTACGAGCCTGATCTTCGGTGAGCGTCCCGTTTTTTACAAGCGTTTCAAGCAAACTTTTGTCTTGCGCGCCTGAAATCGCAGTAATAAACGCCATGAGGGCTGTCAAAAAAATCTTCTTCATTGAACGTTAAATTTTTTGTCTTTAAAATTGTTCAAATAGAAAATCTCACATATAAAAAAGAATGCAAGCCTTTTTATCCGCAAGGCAAATTTCGCGTTCAGGAGGTAAAAATCAGCTCTTTTTCGATAATTTCGCCAAACTCAAAATCGTCCAAAATTCTCGCGCCCGATTTTACGGCGGAGACGAAACGGACAGGAACGCACGCGCAGACGGCAACACCCTCGTGGCAATAGGCTTTCTTGCGCACCGCGCCGAAATCCTCCAAGAGAGTTATCAGCTTGTAATTGCTGTGCGGCACCAAAAACTTCATTGTTTTTGCCTTGTCCGACACAAAATCTTCAAGCCTTGCAATCAACTCGTCCATGCCCTCTTTGTTTTTTATGCTTGCCTCGATTGAGTCGGGACAGTCGAATTTAAGAGCGTGCAGGGCGAACGGGTCTTTTACAGCGTCGATTTTGTTTAGCAATGTTATGCATGGCTTTTCATTCGCCCCGAGCTGAGACAGCACTTCCATCGTGGTTTTGACATGCAAATGCGCGTCCGAATTTGAAGCGTCCACAACATGTATCAACAAGTCGGCAAAAGCCGCCTCTTCCAGCGTCGATTTAAAGGCGTCGATAAAATTGTGCGGAAGTCGGCGCACAAAGCCTACGGTATCGGTAATCAAAACGGAAGAGCCGCTTGGAAGCTTCAGCTCCCTCGTCGTCGGGTCGAGAGTCGCGAAAAGCTTGTTTTCGGCAAGAACACCCGCACCCGAAAGATAGTTCATAAGAGAGGACTTCCCCGCGTTCGTGTAGCCAACAATGGCGACGGTGGGAATATCCGACCTGTCGCGCCTCTTGCGCTGGGTTGCGCGGACTTTGCCGACAAGCTCTATGTCTTTTTTGAGCCGTGAAATTCTTTCAACGACCCTCCTTCGGTCGGTTTCAAGCTGACTTTCACCCGCGCCGCGCTGGGTTACGCCACCGCCGCGCTGCCTGCTTAAATGCGTCCATGCCCTCTTCAAGCGCGGCAGGCTGTAAACAAGCCGCGCAAGCTCGACTTGCAAGCGGGCTTCTTTGGTAGTTGCCCTGCGCGCAAAAATTTCCAAAATAACTTCCTGCCTGTCGATTACGCATTTTCGGGTTTCATGCTCCCAGTTTCGTTGCTGGGCGGGAGTGATTGAATCGTCAAAAACAATGCAGTCGGCTTTGAGCTTTTTCGCCTCGCGCCTGATTTCAGCAAACTTGCCCGCGCCCACCAAATAATGGGGATTAGGCTCGCGCAGATTGACGCAAATGCTTCCCGCCACTTCAAAGCCGATATTTTCCACAAGCTCCGCAAGCTCGTCCAAAAGCCCTCGCGCAAACTCTTCGCTTTCTCCGTCCTTGCGCAATCCGACCAAATAAGCCTTTTTTAATTGAAGCGGCTCGTCTTTTGAATTAGTGCGCTCCACCATGCCAAATAATTTCTTTCATCTTAAAGACATTGTTGCCATTTTATAAAAATCCGCAAGCTGATTTTTCGACATTTTCTTTTTCAACTTTACAAAAGCGGCGATAAATTTAAGTCTTTTTAGCATGAAAATTTTGCGTACAGTTTTGTTTTTTGCATGCTCAATTCTTTGCGCCTCATGCGCTTCACAAAAGAAAATCGCCTTCGGCTACGGCAAGTCGATACACTATTGGGGAGACCATGAAAATAAAATAATGTGCGAAATTCTAAGCGACGCCGCAAACGCCGCATTCGGCGAAAAGGCTTTCGCAAGCGCGGTAAATTTAGACGAAAACGCCGATTTTGAAAGCCTTAAAAAATACGACGCAATCTATGTGATAGCGGAAGGCGAAGACCATCACCCGTTCAAGGGCAAGAGCGGCCTCATAAAATCGCTAAACGAAAACGGCACAAGCTTCGCGTTTGTCCACTACTCCACAACTCCGACAAAAAACGACAATGAAGACGCCATAAAAGACGCTATCGGTGGCGTTTACGAAACGTATTTTTCGGTAAACCCCACGTTCGAGGCAAAGTTTGAAAAATTCGCAAAACATCCTGTTTCAAACGGCGTAAAACCTTTCGTTTTAACAGATGAAATCTACTTCAACATACGCTTTAAAGACGGCGCAAACATTGCGCACATTGCAAAAACGACGCCTCCCGATAAAGTTCGCAAATTCATGTTCGGCCCGCACACAGGCAACAAATTCGTGCGCGAAAATTTGGGAAGGGAAGAGACAATCGCATGGGCGTATGAAAACCCGAACGGAACGCGCGGCTTCGGGCTTACGGCGGGGCATGCAGTTTGGGCGTTGAAAAATCCCGACTTCTTTAAGATAATGCTAAATTCAAGCGCATGGCTTGCCAAAATAGAAGTTCCCGAAAACGGATTTGAGGCAAAAACGCCAAGCGTAGAAGAAATCGAAAAGAAAATTACAAAGGAAAAACGCCCCGACATAATCCCATACAAGGAACGCTGGCAAAAACAAATGTCGCAATGGCAAAGTTTGGATTGACTTGAAAGCCCCGTTTGGGAAAAATCAAAACCAATAAACTTCACTATGGGAAAAGCCGTTTACTTCATTTGCGCCGACGACGAATTCATCGCCGACAACCGCGCTCAAGAAATCTTTGCAGAGCTTGCAAAAGACGCGGTTTGCGACATGTCAAAGGAAGTGGTGCAAGGCTCGGCAGGCAACTCTGCCGACGCGCAGAAAATCTGCGCCCAGGCAATCGAAGCCGCCGCCACAATGTCGCTTTTCGGCGGCAAAAAAATTGTGTGGCTCAGGGGATTGAACTTCATAAACGACGCAAACGGCCGTAGCAAAGACACGCAGGCGGCTCTCGAAAAGATGGCTGAAACCGCCGCCAAATTCAAACCCGACGAAGTCGCATTTTTGATAAGCGCGTGCCCTGTTGACAAGCGCAAAAAAGCCTTCAAGATGCTGAAAGAAATTTCGGAATTTGAATCGTTTGAAAGCGCAAACGCGACAGAAGCGTGCATGCAGCTCTTGAAAACTCGCGCGGAAAAACTCGGCGTTGAGCTTGGCTATGACGCGGCGGAAATTTTGATTTCAACGGTGGCGGCAAACCCGAGAATGGCGTTGCAGGAGCTTGAAAAGCTCGCCTCTTATGTCAATTTTCAAGGCAAAATCACAACAAAAGACGTCCTAACCCTCGTGCCGATTTTCGGGGAGGGAAACTTTTTCGAGTTGGTTTCGCTTTACTACGAGGGCGATTTGGAAAAATCTGCCGCAGCCATACACAGATATTTTTTCACGAACAAAAACGCGAGCGCGCGCCCCATTCTCACAAACTTGCAACGCCAAAATTCAATGCTTATCCAAATCAGAGCGTTGATGGACGATGGCAAGCTTCCCAAAACCGACAGGTGGCTTCCGAAAGGTTCTCTTGAAAGGCTGGCGGACGAATACGCCGAAGTTTTTAAAAGCGATTCAAAGACAGCCTACAACATCTTCACCCAAAATCCGTTCGCCGTTGGCAGGCTCGCGCCGATAGCGTCGAAAACCCCCTTAAAAAAGCTTATCGACAACCAAATGAATTTCGTTAAAGCCTTTGAAGAGCTGATAAAGCGCGGCTCAAACTCAGACGAGCAGGTTATGCGCGAACTTTACCTGAAAGCCTGATTATTTCAAAGGCTCAACGCCGTCTAACATGTGGCGCAACAAAAACAAGTCGCGAATTTTTCCCTGGGCATCCTTCGATACCGATATTTCTTCAAAACGCTGGATGTTTGCGGCTTTTTCCTCGTCAGTCTGCGGAATTTTCGCACCTCCCAAACCATGGTCGGCTCCCGTCACTTCTATATAAATCAAGTCCGCGCCAAGCTTTTTTGCCTTTTCAGCCATGAGTTTCGACGCCTTGTAAGACACCAAATCGTCCTTGGAGCCGTGAATTATTAAAACAGGGCATGAAGAACGGCTAAGATAATTTATGGGGCTTACTTCTTCGGCAAGAGCTATGCGCTTGTCTTTCGGATTTTTCTCCTTCAAAAACTCAAACGAATTGCCCTCGCATTCTTTTTGAAATTTACGGATTTCATCGAGAGAACCGCCCATCAAACGCGCAAAACAACCCGCACCGTAACTTACGGTTCCCTTGTAGTCGGCTTCCGGATTTACGAAAGAAACGGCGGGGGCAAAGCCTATCGCGCCGACAAACTTCGGCTCGTACTTTTTAAGAGAAGGGTCTCCCACAAATTTGTCGTTTGGCGAAAGCGCCGCAAGCAAAGACAAATGCCCGCCCGCGGAATGCCCCGTCGTAATCATTCTGGTGGGGTCGATGCCGTATTTTTTGGAATTTTTGACAAGGAAACGCAAGGCGTCTTTTACGTCCGTTATGCAGTTTGTTATGTCCGTCTTGCCGTCTTCCGCAAAAGTGTAGGATATTGTGGCAACGGCAATGCCCTTTTCATTCAATGCCTTTGCCCAAGGGCCGCCGACATGGTACCTGTCGCCGCCGTTCCAACCGCCGCCGTGAATGTTCACAAGAATCGGCGCGCCGCCCTTGAACTTCTGCTCGCGCGGCAAAACGATGTCCATTGTGACGTCTTTGCCTTTAAATTTTTTGTAAACGACATCGCGCTCTACATTCAACCCCTTGTAAAGCCTGTCCGCCCTCTGCTTTATTTCGGCAAGCTTTTTAGCTTCTCTTTCCTGCGCGGATTGGGCGAAAACACCTGAAATTAACGATGCGGCAAGCAATGCAACTAATACTTTTTTCATACGGCAAGCAATATTTTTATACATAAAAAATGAAAACTGAAATTTTCGGCTTTTTCAAGAACAAAAGAGCTTCCACAAAACAGCAGACCAAACTGCAATCAAATTGATTACGGCAAAGAGCACCGCCGCGCTTCCCATATCTTTTGCGCGCTTTGCAAGCGGATGAATTTTATCTGTGCAAAGATTTACGCACTCCTCTACGGCGGAATTTAGAAGTTCGACGATTAAAAGCAAGAGTACAGAACCAATAAGCAAAAGCTTTTCCGAAATTTCCGCATCCAAAAACAGCGCAAGCGGAATTAAAACGGCAGACAGAGCAAACTCCTGCCTGAAAGCCGCCTCATTTTTCAAGGCGTTTTTTATGCCGTCCCAAGAATAGGTGAAAGCCTTTAAGATTCGGATAACCCCTTTGTTTTTGCGCGGCGCACTCTCCATTTTACTCCCCTTCCTCATCGGAAATTTCTTCCGCGCTCGGAAATTCCGCGCCCCTTACCGCGCGCCAATACGCCAACGCCAAAAAGGAATTCATGCGCCTGCGGGCGTCTTCCGAACAGTCTATGCTCTTTACATCCCGCAAAACGCCGTCATAAACCACGCAGTATGGATTAAGAGGCTCTACCGTCCGCTTTTCCCCGAACATCGGAGTTCCCCAAGCCTTGTACTCAAAGCCTTTGTCCGCCAACAGCTCAACCAATGTCGGAATGATGTCTATATGCGATGTAAAGCCCAATTCGTTTTGAAGCCCCGCATCCTCTATCGGCTTGCCCGTGAAAATCAAGGGAACGCACATCTTGTATTCGATGTCGTCTTCCAAGTACTTCGGAGTAAGACGCGCATTGTGGTCGCCCGTTATTATAATCAAGGCGTCTGAATATTTCGCGCGAATGTTGCGCACAAAATCGCCGATGGACTTGTCGGCATACCACATGTGCTGAACCTTGTTTTCGAGAGGGCTGTCGATGACGTTGGGGCAACCTTCCTTTTTCAAGTCAACTTCGTACGGAGGGTGGTTTGAAACAGTCAAAATTACGTTGAAAGTCGGGCAGTCGAGCTTGCGGTCAACAATGTAGCGGTAAAATTCCTTGTCAGGAACGCCCCATTCATACTGAAAATAAAGCGGGCTGATTTCGTCCCCCCCAATGGCTTCGTCAAAACCCATTTTCTTGCAGAAAGAGCCAATGTCACACCAAGACATAGCCGCGCCGCAAAAAAAGCTCGTCTTGTAGCCAAAACTTTTCATCAAATTGGCAAGCGAAAAATCGGTCGGATAGTCTTTTATGCAACCGGGGGAAAGAACGGCAAAAGGAATGCCGCCCAAAATGCAGGTGGTTGTGTCGGAAGTGCCTATTCCCGCGGAGACCGCGCGTTTGGAAGAAAGCCCCTTTTCGCAGAGCTTCAAGGTTTCGGGCATTAAATTGCGGCTTTGATGCTGCGGCGCAAGAGGCCACGCAGAATGACTTTCCGCAATGATTAAAAATATGTGCGATGGCTTCGATTTAAGCGGAGAACCCTTTGCAACGCGCTTCAACCCGTCGTCAATGTTATTAAGTTCGCGCCCCCCGCCCAAAAGGGAATTTGCAATGCCGCGAAGCTCCGATTTTTTCACGTTGAAAAAGCTTATGGAATCTTCAAACGTCAGAAATTCAAAGTGCGTTTTAAGCTCGAAACGCAGGCAGTACGCGGAATTGGGTATCAAATTGTTCAAAAACGGAGACTCCGAAATTACCGCGCTCGTGGGAGTCAGCGGCTCGCCGTCGAAATCCGCGCCCATCATGCAGAACGCGCAAAGCGGGGCGCAAAGCGCAAACGCCGCGATTTTCGTGCGCATTCTGTTAAAAACGGCGCATTTAGACGTCCGCATGTAAACGAATTTCACCGAAAGATAAATTAGGAACGTGCAGACCAATATTCCCAAAAAGATGGGAAATATAGGATAGCTTTTCACTATCGTCATCATAATCGCGCGGAAGTCGTCGTAAAAGATGCCCAGTATCCACTGGTTGAACTGGCTTTTGTACTCGTAAAAAAAGCAAATGTTCAAAACCGCCAAAAACAGCGATAAAGAAAGAATAAAGACATTGTATGAAATCTTCGCCTTTTCAATCCAACGCCCGTCGCGCCAAAAAATCGCAATGAAAGTCAAAACAAACGAAGGCAATATGAGATAAGACGACGTCATCAAATCAAACCGCACTGAAAGCCAAAGCCACTTGCCCGTAATAAGCTCAATCTTATCCGCACCGAAAAGCAAAAGCAATACCGCCCTGCCGATGAAATATACCGCAAACAGCTGGCAAAATAAAATCAAGTCTCTTATCAAATATTTCATTTGTAAAATTAAGGCGCAGTAAAGAATTTGTTAAAAATTCGCAAACATGCAAACCTGTGCATTATCTTTAAAACTAATAAACTAAATCGGAAATTTCAAACCTCTTCAAGAAAAATCAAATTTTGCGCTTTTCAAAAAGCGGCAAAACAATCTAATCTGAAAACCATGCAATACAAAGAAATAAGAAGAAAAGACAGAATTTGGAATTCGGAAGAATCCGACGAACTGCTATCCAATGCAGAATACGGATTTTTGGCGTTCGCCGACGAAAATTCAGGATACGGAATTCCCATAAGCTACGCCCGCGAAGAAAACAAGCTCTACTTCCACTGCGCGCCCGAGGGCAGAAAGCTCGAAGCCTTAAAAAACTGCGCAAATGTATCGTTTGCAGTTGTCGGGAAAACGAGAGTCCGCCCGAATGAATTTACGACATCATACCAAAGCGTCATTGCTCAAGGTAAAATCTTGCAAGTTTTCGAAGAAGAGGAAAAGCGCAAGGCACTGCGCCTTCTATTAAAAAAATATTCAAAGGGCTTTGAAGACATCGGGGAAAAATACATAGATTCTTCCATCGGAAGAACGGCAGTGCTTAGACTCGACATCGAGTTTGTCTCCGCAAAGACAAAGGGCGAAAAGAAAATGCAAAAATGAACGCCTACCTGCCCAAAAGCCTGCCAAAATAAAAAAGTCTTAAAGGCATAATGTAAAAATACCTGTAAAAAAACACGCTCACCCTCCTGTAAAAAGGGAATTTAGACTTCTTTTTTCCGTATCCGCCGATGGAAGAACCTCTTTTTTCCTCTTCAGAGGGAGACGGGAAAACAGAATATTGGCGGATGTTGTACTTGTAAAACTTAACCATTTCGTGGTCGAACGGAACAGTCATGGGCAAAAGCTTTTCGACCAGACTTTCGGCGGCTTTGCGGTTTACAATATACGCTCCCGATTTTTTCTTTGAAAAGAGGGACGCAACAAGCTTGTATTTGCCAAACAAGCCGCAAACCTTGACATTGCCCAATCCCTTGTCGGAAGCGGCGTTGAATTTTATGAAATCCCAACGGAAATCAAGAGCCAGAACACTCTCCAAAACCTTTCTGAAATCCGAATTGAAAACCATGTCATCTTCGAGAATAAGCCCATGCTTCTTTCCCGATTTCAGAAAGAGCTTCAACGCCTCATAATGGCTCAAATAACAGGCAATTTCATTCTTGTTTGTAAATTTTCCCATATTGCGCCTGAAAGCCGCCTCATTGAAAATCCCGCCGTTTATTTCCAAACTTTTACCTTCAACCGCAGGCATTCTCACATAATCCAAGCCCATTTGCTCCAAACGCGCGGAAATGCGGGACAGACGCTCCGTATCGGAATTCAAATTTATCAAAATAATTTGAACATCATCCATAAAACGACAAAATATAATTTAATAGTTCTATATTTAATAACGGATTGAAGCTGTCAAAATTAAAAACATAAAATAATTTGGATTTTTTTAAAAATTTTTCTTGCAAAAGCAAAAAGCATTCGTATCGTATATAAGCTTTAAATCGAGCTACGTCCCTATCGTCTAGCCCGGTTAGGACATAAGATTTTCATTCTTACGACCAGGGTTCGAATCCCTGTGGGGACGCCAGCTTGAAAAGCCTGCAAACAAGAGTGTTTGCGGGCTTTTTTTTTGTTCCAAGGGGATGAGAACCCTTGGGTTCGACGCCGAAGGTGGCGCGAAGCGACAGCCTGAGACGGTGGCTTTTTGCATTCGCAAAAAGAGCCGAGCGTAGCGAGTGCCGAGATGGCGCGGATTTTGCAAAGCAAAACCAAGCCGCGAGCACAATCCCCGTGGGGACGCCAGCTTGAAAAGCCTGCAAACAAGACGTTTGCGGGCTTTTTTGTGTTTGGCAGGGATGGCATAAATTGCATTTGCAATTTACCCAAAGGGCAAGCGAAGCGCAGTGCAATCCCACGACAAACGCCAGCTTGAAAAATTACCGCAGGAAACTGCGGTTTTTTTATGCTTGACGGGAATGGCATAAATTGCATTTGCAATTTACCCAAAGGGCAAGCGAAGCGCAGTGCAATCCCACGACAAACGCCAGTTCAAAAAGAGGTTTGCGAAAGCGAACCTCTTTTTTTGTATTCCTACGGGATGAGAACCCCTTGGGGTTCGACACCGAAGGTGGCGCGAAGCGACAGCCTGAGACGGTGGCTTTTTGCATTCGCAAAAAGAGCCGAGCGTAGCGAGTGCCGAGACGGCGCGGATTTTGCAAAGCAAAACCAAGCCGCGAGCACAATCCCCGTGGGGACGCCAGCTTGAAAAATTACCGCAGGAAACTGCGGTTTTTTTTATGTTTGATGGGGATAGCATAAATTGCATTTGCAATTTACCCAAAGGGCAAGCGAAGCGCAGTGCAATCCCACGACAAATGCCAGCTTGAAAAATTACCGCAGGAAACTGCGGTTTTTTTGTGTTTGGCAGGGATGGCATAAATTGCATTTGCAATTTACCCGCAAGAACAAGCGAAGTACAGCACAATCCACCGACAAGCGATTTACAAAACTTGTCCCGTCTTTATGAAAAATCGCGGAACTTTAATTTAATGAACCGATGACTTTGAAAAAATATTTATAATTACACACCCAATCATAATCAGCGCAATTCCAAGTATTGCGGGAAAATCAAGATTCTGCTTGAAGGCAAAAATCCCTAAAAAAGATATGACGACAATCCCAACTCCGGACCAAATTGCGTAAGCTATGCCAAGCGGAATCGTCTTTACGGAAAGCGACAGAAGATAAAAAGAAATTCCGTAAAAAACCAACAAAACCGATGTCGGAAGCAAATTCGTAAATCCGTTTGAAAGCTTGACAAGCGAAGTCGCCATAATTTCAAAGACGATTGCGGCAAATAAAATCAAATAGGCATTCATAATGAAATAATCTCCCAAAACAAAAATTCGTCAATCCGTAATTTTAAAAGAGATTCCTATAAAATCTCTATCAATGCTTTTCTTTCTATTGTCAGGATTTGTGGAATAAATAAACTCAATGCAATGAGCTCTGTTTAAGCCAAAAAACATAAAAAAATTTTGTAGATTTTTTGGGAAAAGCGGGAAAATATGGGCAATTATCAACAACTTATGAAATTTGAATTTTTAGCGAAAAACACAAAAAAAACGACTTAGGAATTTCCTAAGTCGTTAATTATCAAATGGTGGTAAGGACTGGATTCGAACCAGTGAACAGCATAACTGAACGGATTTACAGTCCGCGCCCTTTAGCCACTTGGATACCTTACCAAGCATTTTTGAAAGTATTACACAGTACAAATTTTTTATTCTTTGCCAAGCTTTTTTTTAAAAAATTTTTAAATCGCAAAAAAAGCAGGGCAATGCTTTGCCCCGCCCCGCCTAAATCTCCGAAATTGCCATGCTATTTATACGAGTTTTTGCGGACGGGAGGCATTTCTGTCATTTTGCTTTCGCCGCGCAGAATTTTGCCTATTTCCCCCGTAAGGTATAGGTAATAGTCGCTTCCCATACCCTCGTTTGTAAGGAATTTGCAACCGCCGAGTTCAGTAATGTCGTCTCTTATTTTAAATATTGCCGTGCCTTCGTCAACTTCGTCAAACATTGCAACGTATATCATTTTTGAGCCGTTGTCTATCATCGCCTTTGCGAGCGTCCAATAAAATTCGCCCTTCAAACGGGGAGCGCTGTTAAATTCCGCCGACTGCCCGCGGGTTTTCATGAGGTTGTACCAGCTAAACCCTGGATAAATGACGGGGGCGTAGTCAACATTCATTTCCTCGCAAAACTTGACGTCTTTTGAAACCCTGTCGTTTAGAAGTTCAAGAAGCGCGTCTTTTGTCTCTTTTGTTCCGTCGAGCTTAAACCTGCCGGGATTCCACGGAGAAACCACGTCGCACATTTTCATGATTTCGTGAAGCTTCGGGTCGGGCAAAGTGTCCAAGTCGAGAGTGCGGAACGTAGGCGGAACGCCAATCATAATCGAGCAACCGCCGTACTCCTTGTCTTCCTTCAAAAACTTGATGAACTTTTCGATGCCCATTGTTTGGAGGTCGTATGGTCTATCGACAAACCCAAGCCCCCAAATTGAAACGAGCGGTTTGCCGTTGTGGAAAAGATAGTTTGTGTTCTCGCCGCCTGTGATTTTCAATTCGTCAACCAAAAACTTCCAGTCGTCAATGAGCCTTTGTGAAATATCCTGCCCCTTGCGCGCGCCCGACAAGTCGTACATCACAACCAGAGCCCTGCCGTATTTTTTCGACGCCTCCTGCGCGTTTTTCAAAATCTTAACGCCGTCATGCCGATAATGCGGATTGGTTGTTCCGAAAAATCTTTGAACCATCGCGCCGTCAATGTCGTACTCTTTCATCCATTTGAAATGGGTATCGACAGTCTGATAGTCGTAAGAAGAAAATACCTTAACGGGCTTGCCGTCTTTTATGAAACCGCTCTCATAGCGGTTTTCGTATTCCGACATTTCAGGAAGAGCCTCAACAGTGCAGTTGTTTTCGGAAAAACCGCGCGAACCCCAATGAACCCAGCCTCTGCCTGAGCCGTCGCCCTTTGCCCTGAACCAGCCCTGGTAGCCCGCCATAACTTTGCCCTTGTAGCTCGTATGGATTGGATTCGTGCCGTGTTTGGACTGGGCGGAAAGCGAAAGAGACGCAAAAGCCGCAAGTCCTAAGAACAAAATTTTCATTTTATGCATAAATAAATAAATTCCCCCGTTATAAAATGTTGCGTAAAAATTTTATGCGTAAAATAGAGTCTGTTTGAAAAAAAATAAAGCCTTTTTTGAGGCGCGATGCAAAAATTCAAACAAAATCCGTAAAAATGGAAATATCGGCGGCGTTTTTCACAATAAATGACGCGGGCAATTCGGGAGATTTTTTTGCGATGTCTGAAAACAGACGCCTCAATGCTTCCTTTTTAGCGTCGCCCAAAACAAGCATGAAAATTTCATGGGAATTTAAAACGGCGTTTGCGGACATGGTAAGGCGCATTTGCCCGCTTTCAGGATGCCTTGCGGGAACAAACATCCGCTTGGTCGTCAAGGCCTCTTTATCCCCCGAAAAAATCGAAGCCGTATGCCCGTCCGTACCCAAGCCGAGAATGACGCAGTCGAATTGCGGAGTGTCTGCGCAATATTTTTTACCCGCGTCTTCAAGGACATTGAAAACTTCGCGCTCATACCTCGCCGCTTCGTCTTCGGGCGGCAATGTTCCGTCTATTTTAAAAATCTGCGAATTTGGAATTTTAAGCGGCTCGAAAAAATTCCTGTACGCCTCTCCGAAATTGCTTTCGCTTGAAGAGTCTTCAACCATTCTTTCGTCAACCCAAAAAAAGCGCACGGAGCTCCAGTCAATTTTTTTTGAGAAGAAATCGCGCCATATTTCAAACATAATCTTAGCGGTGCCTCCGCCCGAAAGCGCAAGGTTGAAAAACCGCGATTCGCGCATGGCAACCAGCGTCTGCAACGCATTCGATAGCGCGAATACCGCATCTTTTGCGTTCTTAAAATTTTCAAAATTTATCATTTTTAACTTTCAGTTGGTTCTATTTTGCAAACGTCGGCATCGCGCAGTTCTTTAAAAACCGGCGGGAATACCCCCTTTTCATATACATGCAAATTTTCCCTTCCTTCCATGCGCCAAAAGTTTAAAATCGGCTCGACAAACTTCCATGAATAGCTTTGGGAATCGTTGCGGGCAAAGAGAGTGTTGTCGCCTAACATTGCGTCTAAAAGCAGACGCTCGTAGGCGTCGGGCAAACGCTTTGGAGAAATGGACTTGTAGTTGAAGTCCATGTTAACCTGACGAACCTCAAAACCCGCCCCCGGAACTTTAAGCCCGAACATGAGCGATATGCTCTCGTCGGGATAAATCCGAATAGTAAGGGAATTGCAGGACGAGCCGCAGCACTGCCCCTTGAAGAGTTTTTGCGGCGCCGCCTTAAACCTTATTGCGATTTCCGAAGTTTTTTCGGGCATTGCCTTGCCCGTTATGATGTAAAAAGGCACTCCGCCCCAACGCCAGTTTTCAATAAAGAATTTCATCGCAACGTAAGTTTCGGTCGAAGAATTTTCCGAGACGCCCTTTTCCCGCGCATATCCCAAATATTGGGCGCGTATCACGTCGGCTTTAATGTCCGAATCGGACAGCGGTTTTAAACTGCGCAAGACCTTTGCGATTTCGTCTCTTATTGATTCCGAATCGAAAGTTGCGGGAGCTTCCATTGCGACAAACGCCATGAGCTGCAAAAGATGGCTTTGAACCATGTCGCGCAACGCCCCCGCGCCGTCGTAATATCCGCCCCTGTTTTCGACGCCCAAAGTTTCAGACGCGCGGATTTCCACAGAATCTATGAAATTCCTGTTCCAAAGAGACTCGAATATTCCGTTTGCAAACCGCAAAACCAATATGTTTTGCACAGTCTCCTTGCCAAGGTAATGGTCTATTCTCAAAATCTCGTTTTCTTCAAAAATTTTCAAAAGCTCGGAATTTATGTCTTGCGAACTTTCAAGGTCGAAGCCGAAAGGCTTTTCAACTATTATCCGCCTGAAACCGCCCTCTTTCGACTTGTTAAGCCCCGCTTTTTTCAAGGCGCGTGGAATTATGCGATACATGTCGGGAGGAGTGGCAAGATCAAACAAAATATTGTCGGGAATTTCCGTCTTTTCGCGGATTTCAACAAATTTCTCCCGAAGCCGAAAATAGGAATCTTCGTTTAAAGTGTCTATGCAAAGATAAAACACGCGCGACAAAAACGAGTCCAAGATTTCCGAATCAGGCTCTTTGTCCTTCAAAAAACTTCTTATGTTTTCACCTGCATACTTTCTGAAAGACTCGTCGTCGAAGTTCGTTCTCGACACCCCCAAAACGGCAAATTTTTCGGGCATCATTCCGCGCGAAAAAAGCTCGTATAGCGACGGCATGAGCTTCCGCTTCGCAAGGTCTCCAGAAGCTCCGAATATCGCCAATATTTGATTCTTGGGTCTTTCCATTTTCACTCCCATTTCGTATGGAAAAATTCTCCGCGCGGCGCGTCCGTCCTCTCGTAAGTGTGCGCCCCGAAGAAATCTCTCTGCGCCTGAATCAAGTTGGAAGGGCTTTCCGTCTGGCGCACAAAATCAAAATACGCGAGCGCGGAAAACATTGCAGGCATTGAAATTCCGCCCTGCGCGGCAAGGCTTGAAACTTCCCTCAAGCTGTTCACGCTTGAACGGATTTCCTCCGCGAAAAATTCGCTAAACAGCAGATTTTCCAAATCGCAGTCCGCGGAAAACGCCTCTGTCACCCTGTCCAAAAACTTCGCTCTTATTATGCACCCTCCGCGCCATATCTTGGCGATTTCTCCAAGATTTAAATTCCAGCCGAATTTTTTCGATGCGGCGGACAATATTGAAAAACCCTGAGCATAGGCGATTATTTTTGCGGCGTACAAAGCATTTTCCAGCACCGCGCCCATCGCCCCGCTTGGCATGTTGAATTTGCATTCCGAACCGAAAATCCGCGCCCCCGATTTGCGCATTTCAACCATGCCCGACACAAACCTCGCAAACAGAGCCTCCGCGATGCACGAAATCGGGCTGCCAAGTTCCGCTCCGCTTTCGACGCTCCACTTCCCGGTGCCTTTCTGCCCCGCGGCGTCCAAAACCAAATCGAGCGAAAACTGCCCGTTTTCGTCTTTGTGCCGCAAAATTTTTGCAGTGATTTCAATCAGGAAACTTTCGAGCTTTCCGCGGTTAAACTTTTCAAAAACTTCCGCCATTTCCTCGTTGGAAAACTTGCCGCTCTTTCGCATGGTCTGATATATTTCCGCAATCATCTGCATGTCGGCGTATTCAATTCCGTTATGGATTGTCTTTACGAAATGCCCGCTTGCGCCGCCGCCAATCCATTCGCAGCACGGCTCCCCGTTCGGGAGCTTGGCAGCTATCTTTTGAAGGTACGGCTTTATTTTGCCCCATGCCTTTTCGTTCCCCCCGGGCATAATCGAAGCCCCGTTTCTCGCACCTTCTTCGCCTCCCGAAATTCCCGCTCCGACAAACAAAATCCCGCTGTCTTCCAGTTCATCGAGCCTTCTTGCGGTATCCTTAAAATTTGAATTTCCGCCGTCGATGACAATATCGCCGCGGCTTAAAAACGGCAGAAGCCCCCTTAGCATTTCATCTACGGCATCGCCCGCCTTCACCATCAAAAGGATTTTTCTCGGGCTTTCCAAACTCTGCGCGAAATCCTTTAAATTAGTAAATCCCAAAATTTTTTTGCCTGCGCCTTCACCTCTTAAAAAAGCTTCAACCGCATTTTTTTTGCCCTTTGACAAACGATTGAAAACGCTGACTTTCACGCCTTTGTCCGCCAAATTTAACACTATGTTCGAGCCCATTACGCCCAAACCCACAACTCCGAATTCAGATTTTTCCATAAATAAAAAAGATTTACGCGCTCTTTATCGGAAAATTTCAGCCGTCCTAAATAATGACGATGTTTTTTTAAGTCTTGACCAATGCAATTTATGTCAAATATTCTTATTTCTTTTATTTGAACAAATATGCACGATTTAATATCAAACGCCATCGAATTTTTTATGCGCGCGCCGTCCGCAAGGCTTGCGTGGGTATTATTGTTTTCCGCAAGCGCGTTTGAAGTCGGATTTGCCGTCATGCTGAAATACTCGGAAGGGTTTACAAAAATCATTCCCTCCGTTTTCGTGTGCGTTTTCGCGATACTTAGTTTTGCGTTTCTAAATTTGTGCATACGCACCCTGCCCGTTGGAACAGCTTACGCGATTTGGACGGGCATAGGCGCGCTCGGAGTCGCAACCTATGGGATTTTTATTTTTCACGAACCTTTCCAGCTCGCAAGGATTTTGTGCCTTGCGTTCATCCTGATAGGCGTTGTGGGGCTTCCGCTTCTTTCAAACCACTCTTAAAAAATTTGAGTCGCTTAAACGCGACTTTTTTAGCGTTTTTTGTTTCCGAAGGATTTTTCCTTGAATTTGCTTTTGCCCGATTTTGCGGAAAAGCCGCGCGTTTTTTTAAGGACATCGCGCTGCTGCCTGCGCTCGGCAAGACCCTTGTTCACTTTTATCGGGGAAAAATCGGGCGCAATTTCAGAACAGTACATCGCAGCCCCCATAGTCATCGGAAGCGGAATGAAATCCTGAACCTGCTGCAAGCTCCAATTCGATTTAGCAAGAAACTTGTCAACCACTTCCATGTTCTCCGCGGTGCATCCGGGGAAATTTGAAATGAAATACGGAACCATAAACTGGCGTTTGCCGACGCGCCTGTTCACTTCGTCAAAAATCTCCTTGAAAGCCTCGAACTCTCCCGCCTTGCCCTTGCGCATGAGGCTTAAAACCCTGCCGTCGAGATGCTCGGGCGCGACGCTGACCTGCCCCGAAACGTGGTCTTTTATTATCTTCCTCGTCTGCCTCGGCTGGGCAAGAGCCAAATCCAGGCGAACCCCCGAATTTATGAAGCAGTGCCTGACTTTCGGAAGCTTCATTATCGAGTCCAAAAGCTCCATCAAAGGCTCTTCTTTCGCATTGTAATTTTTGCAAAAAGACGGGAATAGGCAAGAATAACGCCTGCACTTCTTGCAAATTTCGGGGTCGCGGGGGGAATGCCCGTAAATATTGCCCGCCGCCCCTCCGATGTCGCTGATTGTTCCGCGAAAGAACTTCTCCTGCGAAAGCCTCTTTATGCTCCGCAGCACGCTTTCCTTGCTGCGCGAAACCAAATGCCTGCCCTGATGCGACACCAATCCGCAAAACGCGCACCCGCCGGGGCATCCCCGCACTACGGGT
The DNA here is from genome assembly GCF_033971905.1 of Intestinicryptomonas porci. Classification (NCBI taxonomy): domain Bacteria; kingdom Pseudomonadati; phylum Verrucomicrobiota; class Opitutia; order Opitutales; family Intestinicryptomonadaceae; genus Intestinicryptomonas; species Intestinicryptomonas porci. The sequence goes on along the minus strand of NZ_JALBUT010000002.1, from coordinate 2,426 downwards.
ATGGATTCTTTTATCATCTCCCACGCGGGAATTTTTTCCTTGTACGAGAAATGCGGCAAATTCGAAAACGGAAGCTCGCAAAAATAATCGAACTGCTCCTGCGTCAAAGGCGGGCGCGGAGGCTCGACAAGCAAAATTCTGCCGCGCGTCCGCTGGACAAGCCTTTTGGCGTTCCACGGATTTGTTTCAGACTCCGCTATTTTTGTCTCGCGCATTATCGCAAGCTTGTCGGAGCATATTTCCTCAAAACTCGGAAGCTCCCTGCAATCTTCCCCAAGCTCGAAAGATTCGCTTTCCTTCCCTCCAAGATAACGGCAAGTTCCGCGAATGTTTTTGAGGTCTTTGCCGTCCCTAAGCCTGCCGAAAATTTCAAGCATCGTAAGCTCGCCCATGCCATAGCAAAGCAAATCCGCCTTGGCATCGACAAGCACACTCGGGCGCATTTTATCCTGCCAATAATCGTAGTGGGCAATGCGCCTTAAACTTGCTTCAACCCCTCCCAATATTACCGTTATTCCGGGGAATGCCTGGCGCGCAAGCTGGCTGTAAACAACCGAAGCATGCGGCGGACACCGCCCAAGCTCCCCATTTGGTGAAAACCTGTCCTCCCTGCGAAGACGCCTGCCCGCAGTGTAAATCTTTACCATCGAATCCATGTTGCCGCTTGCGACGGCGCACCCCAAACGGGGTCTGCCAAACGCCTTTAAGGAATCGGGATTTTTCCAGTCGGGCTGGGCACAAATCGCAACTTTGTACCCCGCGTCAAGCAAAACCCTCGCAATCAGAGACGGACCGAAAGTAGGATGGTCCACATAGGCGTCTCCCGTAATTACTAAAATGTCAATGCCGTCCCAACCCCTCGCCTCAACCTCTTCGGGAAGCATCGGAACAAATTTCAAAAGAATGTCGCGTGGAAAAGACATAAAAATTTATCCGCCATATAAACATATTTTCCGCGCGGCATGCGACATTTTTTTATCTAAAAATTTCCGAATATTGCAAGCCATACGCAGTCCTCGGAAGTGCGCCTTACCCTGTGCAAAACATGCCGTTTTATAAGCAAGCCGTCCCCCTTTTTCAAAAACGCGACTTCGCCTTCAAACTCTATCTGCGCCTCGCCTTGCAACACCCAAACCTTCTCGTCTTCCTCTTGGTCATACCAAAATCCATCAGGAGACGAGGCTCTGTTTGAAACAATGCGCTCAACCCTGAAATTTTCCGACTGCGCCAAGATTTCGGTTTCTTCCGAACCGCTCCGCAATCCGACCATGCTGAAAAAATTATCCATAAAAATATTTTTAAACATTCCGCAATTTTCCGACAATCGAATTTTTTGTTGATTGAAAAAATTTTTCATGCAGACTTTCCTTTTTTATGGCAAAAAAATTTACGGCACTTTTTGACTTGGACGGAGTGATTGTCGATACCGAAGCTGAATATACAAAGTTTTGGGATAAACAAGGCGCTATCTACCACCCTGAAATTAAAAACTTTGCGGCGGGCATCAAGGGCAATACCCTAACGCAGGTATTCGACAAATTTTTTGCGGACAACCCCGAAGCCCAAGCCAAAATAACGCGGGAACTCGATATTTTTGAGCGCGAAATGCCTTACGATTACATCGAAGGCATACTCGAATTTCTTGACGCCATAAAGCGCGCGGGGACAAACACGGCAATCGTCACAAGCTCAAACGAGAAGAAAATGCAAAGCGTCTTCGCGCGCAGACCCGAACTTCGCGGCTTTTTCGACGACGTGATTACGGCAGAGCGCGTAAAAAAATCCAAGCCCGATCCGGAATGCTACCTGCTCGGAGCGTCAATTTTCGGCGCGGATAAGACAAGCGGATTTGTCTTTGAAGACTCAAACGCGGGGCTTGCGGCAGGCAAGGCTTCGGGATTGAACGTCATAGGGCTTGCGACTACATACCCGAAAGAGAAAATCGAGAAGTTTTGCGTGGATGTAATTCCGAATTACAGGGGATTGGATGCTGCATTTTTCGACAAAGTATTGGCTAAGCAAAAAATTTGAAAAAAAAGCTTGCAAAACAAAAATACTTAAACAGTATTGCAAACTTTCTTTTATGAAAAACGGGCGGTTAGCTCAGTTGGTTAGAGCGTCTGTCTTACACACAGAATGTCACAAGTTCGAGTCTTGTACCGCCCACCATTTAGAAAAAACGCGAACTATGTTAAACAGTTCGCGTTTTTTTGCGCCCACAATCTTTGACGGAGAACGGAGTTTTGTACCCATCAACAAGACGAGAACTTGTGAAACAAGTTCGACCACAAAAGTTTTGGGGTCAACACCAAAGAGAGTGGATTTTAGTGAAAGACGCCGCATAGAACCAAGACCCTCAATCTGTAATTTTGGAAGTTTCGATAACCATAAGCCATTCGTTGTATCAGTTTCATTTTTCTATGGAA